>JBKPNF010000128.1:0-8020 GCA_046732455.1 Thermoproteota archaeon
AATTTCCTTGTATTATTGTTTTTGCTGTCTATAATTAATATCTCTTCTTTTCCTTCTACTAGCTTAAAGCCTAGCTGAATTAGGTCATCTATTGCAGGCTTGTTTATAGCCCAGGTAGGAGGTACGAAGACATTAGTAGCGACAGTATTATTATGATTGTTATTATTATTACTACTATTACTGCTTATTCCAGCCTCCTTGAGCACATTAATAGCATTTTGTAGATGCGCTTTAGCTTCCTCTCTCGAAAAGGTGTGAAAGTCTTCAATCTTGCCGCCGCCATCGTCGTCATCATCAGTCTCATGGTAATTCCCATGTAAGGCAATTTCCTGTTTGTATGCAAGCACCTTTTTTACAAATTCTGGATTTTTAGTAATGAGATTCTCTTTTCTTCTCTTAAGATAAGGAACGACAGCTAAATTGTAATGGATGCCTAGTTTCTCAAGCTCGTCTGCAGCTCTGAATATCTTCTCAGAATACTCCGGAGCTACATCGTGTATTGTAACAATGGCAAAAAGCTTCTCGCTATTATCTTTATTCAAGATAGGACGATCTTCTTCTTGTTGTTGTTTTTGCTTCGCAGGTAAATGAATTTCATTGACAAGTGTGTGGTCGTAGTTGTCATCCTTCGCTGCTTTAGCTCTGGCTGTTGTTTCTTCCTCTCTCTCATTATGACCATTTAATTTTCCCATGCCGACACCCCATTCCCACTGAAAAATCGAAATAAATAGTACAATAAATACCAGCTGGCACTAATCATATCCGTGTATTCATAAAAAGTAGCGCCCCTGTGCAGATTCTGCTTAAGATCGTGAAAAACAACAGATGATCATCATCTTTTGTTTGACGGCATTCTCTCTACTATTCTGATTTTGATTAGTGCAGAGGTACTTTTGGCTTCCTTTTCTGTGTTAGTGCTTCATGTCACACAATCTATTCAGGAGTAATTATTGCGTATCCAACTGGCACCCGGTACCATTACAGCCAGCCAGCCAGCCTCTTGAATAGTACGCGGAAAGTTTCAGACAAGCTAGCGTTTTTTCAAAGCAGTTAGAAAATATTTTTTGCTTGAATCCGATATATACGCGGGCTAGTACTACCTCCTAAAAAATGAGGATAGGAAGCAACTAAATCCTTTGCTAACAAAGCGTTCGCGGATAGACGTGAGTGCAAAAGAAAAGGCGGTTAGAGGTGTCTCATATTGTTTTCTTCTTTCCATTATAATGCAGAGGAAGATGATGTGGTCTCCCTCTCCATTTAATTGGCTGTATGTTAAACCCTGTTAGCAGAGGAAGTATACTATATGCATATGATGCAATAAGAAACAAACCTCCAATAATACACAACACAGAATAAAGTGGTACCAATCGATATTTCATAACACTCTTTATGCCTGTCGTGACTATTATCAAAAGGCATAATGACAAGTTAAACCAAAATAGGGCAGCAGTTTCCAAGTATGGCTCTTCCTTGTTTGGAGGATTCAAGGCAACAGCTGGAAGGTTGAGAATTGAGTTTTGAGGCTGTTGTTGTTGCTGCTGAGCCGCGCTCTGGGCATCTGGAAGTATTTCTCCCATGTTAGGAATTGTTGCTATAGTCGAAGGGGGCAAGCTATAACTGGACCTGCTATATAGCGTCGCTGCATTGTAGGGAAGGAGGAAAAAAGGTAGTGCGATCATTGCAAACAATATCAGCTGGTGTGAAATGATTGCGGATTTGTCCTCAATGGCTGCAGGCATGACAGAGCGTCTAATTCCATGCCACAGGCTGGAGACGTCTCTGGACCAGAGAGCCGTTACGAGCCTGTCAACTTTAAACATCTTTATTCGGTATTGGCTCCTTTTGAGCAAATTACCGATGGCTCTATCTTCTTGAATTTCATCTTTCACGGACTTGTAGTCGCCAATTGCTTCAAATACATGCCTTTTTATCATAAAGAAGCTTCCCATTACAAATGCAACACTGGATTTTGGATCGTTAGCATCTGCAATGCCACGATCAAAGACCTCAGAATATAGGTTCCAAACAGGCATAACAACTTTTGACCAAAAGTCCAGGAGAGGAAGATAGGGGACTCCTGTGAGTGCGTCAAGCTTCTCTGATAACATCTGCCTGATGCTCAATTCAATAGCATACCTGCTTTCAAAAATGCTATCAGCGTCGGTAAAGAGCAATATGTCTCCACTGCTATTCATGTATCCCTGTTGTGATGCCCATGTCTTACCCATCCAGCCATCGGGCTTAGCGGATAAAGAAACAACTTTGAGCTTTTTGCTAAACGCTTGCCTTGACTTAAGGCCTTTCATTATTTCAAGAGTCTTATCGTCTGAATTATCATCGACAGCAACCACTTCAAAATTAGGATACTTCTGCGTTAGTATTGACAAAAGGCATTTTTCTATATTGTCTCCCTCATTTCGGGCTGGAACGATGACGCTTACAAATGGCGGTTTGAAACTAGGCTTATTTTTTCCTATCATGTTTGAGTTATTTCTGATTATAGGTGTATTCAAATGAGAATGGAGTGATTTTATAAATAGGCATACCCAGGAGAGGAGCACAAGCAGAAGTGCTGCAAGCAACATGTACAGTTCAAACCTTAAGCTCGAAAAATCAATTGGCAAAAATAGAATCATCAAGTCATATAATTCGCTTGAACTTAATATATAATGAAAGTCAGAAGATTTAGTATAACAATAACACCTATAATAACTCTTATATTTTATTCATTATATGTGGACCTAAGCTTGCAGAAATTTTTTCATACAATTGTCCTGATAGGAGTATCCAAGCTTTTCGTAAAATGGCATTGTTTCCTCGGCGCAATCAAGCACTATTTTGACACAGCCCATCTCTTTAGCGATTTGTGTTGCATGCGAAACCAATCTGCGTCCAAGACCCATATTTTCATACCCTCTTCTAATACTCACGTCCTCGATATGCCCCACTCTACCGCCATTGAAGATAAATTTTGGCTCTACAAGAAGCGTGGTGGTTCCTACCACGACTTCTCTAGTGCTCTGTCTTTGAGGTATTACAGCAACAAAAATTTTGTGAAGTGGATTTGATCTTATTTCTGCAAATAGAGACCTTGCATTACTTGTGTCTAAACTAGACGTACCTGGCAAGAGGTTATCAAGAGTCTCAAGAAAGCCGTTGTCCACGTCATCGAGCACCAATTCTCTTATTGAAGCGATATCCACGTCAGTATTATATTGAGGCTTTCTTTTGTTTGCGGTTGGGGGAATTTTTGTATCTGAATGTGTCATTTTAACCGTTGCTCCAAATAAGATCGCCACAACTTTGCTTAATTGGATTTCGTGTATTCCGCTGACTTCTTAGCCAAATATCCTCTTCTTGATATCTCTGTAAGCCATGAAATCATAGTGTAGCTTGATTCTTCGAATCTTTTCCCTTTGTTTGTATAATGCTCCGTTGGGTTCTTTTAGATGGATACTAGTTTTAGCAGGTGAGTTTCATTCATGGTCTTTTTATCGCATTCTCACTTGTTAATTTTGACAGGGTGGACAATTGTACGTAGATCAAGTAGAGGTAGTGCAGACATCAATTTTTTTACCTGACTACATCCCTGATAAATTCAGGATAACGATCACCTGCTAAAGCACCTTCATGAAAAGTTTTATCGAGGATAGTCAAATCCGCAGCATTCAGTTGGATTGTCTCACATTTCAGGTTTTCAAGAAGTCTTGCTCTTTTCGAAGTCCCGATCAGAGTTACGATGTCTTCGCCCTGGTGCAAGACCCAAGCCAGAGCCAGCTGAGCTGCCGTCACACCTTTGCTGTCAGCCAACTCTTTCAATTCATTGACTAGCTCATCGTTTCGTTCCCTATTTCCAGGTGAAAACCGGGGAAGATGATTTCTGAAATCTTCTGGTTGAAGGGGAGTCGATTGGCCCGACAACAAACCGCGAGACAAAGCGCCATAAGCCACAAGACTGATACCCAGCTCACGAGTGCTTGGCAGGATTTTGGATTCGGCAACCCGGCTGGCAAGCGAATACTCGATTTGAACGGCTGACACAGGATGCACTGTATGGGCTTTTGTTATCTGCTCTGCCGTTGCCTCGGAAAGCCCTAAGTAGCGCACTTTACCTTCTTTTATTAAATCCGCGATGGCACCAACTATGTCTTCAACGGGAACTTGTGGATCCAGACGGCCTGGCTGGTAAAGATCGATATAGTCCGTCCCAAGTCTCTGCAAGGAGTAAGAGATGAAGTTCTTTACAGCAACTGGGCGCATATCATAGCCGCTAAACTCTCCATTTGCGCCACGAAGTGCGCCGAACTTGACTGATATGAAAAACTTATCTCGTCTTCCCCTTATGGCTTCTCTCAACAGCAGCTCGTTATGACCCATTCCATAATAGTCTGCAGTATCGAAGAAATTGATGCCTGCTTCCACTGCTGCATCAATGGTTGCAAGACTTTCTTTGTCATTTCTCGTCTCTTTGCTGCCATAAAAATCGGACATTCCCATGCATCCCAGTCCGATCTTAGAAACCTGTGGCCCGTTTTTTCCTAAGTTTATTGTCTTCATAAAAGGTCTCCTATTCGATGTTACTACATACTACAATAGCATGATGTAACCTTTGTGGCGCGATGTTACATGCTACAATTACTAGTACAAAATATAACCTTCGTACATACTATATCTTCCAGTTACAATGATTGTAACCCAATTAATTTAGAGAGATATTTGAGGGCAAGCGATTTCAATAAAAGCTCATAAAGCCCTTGTCTAACGATTATGAGTGGTATTGGAAAATGATATACAGTGAACGAAATCATGATCCGGCTGCTTTTGATAATAATTATCATTCTTCCATCCTGAGCGACAAGATTGGCTTGCCATTTCATGCACCAGATGAATGGCAGAAAATCATCCCACCAGAGGAACTCGAAAGACTAGTTAAAACTGGAGATCAAGTTGGTATCCATGTCCTTGTTGGTGACATCCGAAAGTCCACTTTTCTAATGAAAGAGGCGATTTCATCAAAGCGCTTTGCGCAGATAACCCGTGATTTTATGAAGGCTGTTAGAGATACAGCTAGCAAGAATGAAGGGTGGTTTGACAAGTTTACGGGAGATGGATTTATTACTTATTGGATATATGGTGATGAGGACAATCAACAAAAATATATTTCACAGATCCTATCTTTCTCTGATGCACTGCTTTCTATTTTTCCAGAAGTCATGAATGAATATCGAACAAACTCTACAAATTTTCCCGCCGACATCGGTCTGTCTCTAGGAATTGACTCTGGCTTGTGCACTTTGGTCAATATTGAAGATTTAAACATCATCGGTCCTCCAGTCGTGGGTGCAAGCCGCATGGTGGCAGAGGCAGAACCATTTGAGGTGCTCTAACGTTTCAATTGGCGTGTGGTTAAGCAAAGAAAAAGAGCGGCTAGCTGGAGACTATGGAATTTGCATTGAAAGAAAGTATATTAAAACTACAGAATATGGAGAAACAGGACAGGAAGCGTACTCTGTACGATTTCAGAAATGAACTGTAGTATTATGTTTATGCCCGTCCTTGCTGTCTACAGGTCTCGCTATACGAGAGCTTTTTACGTTATAATGTATCAATTTACTTGTATATGTCCACA
Organism: Thermoproteota archaeon; assembly: GCA_046732455.1. Lineage (GTDB taxonomy): Archaea > Thermoproteota > Nitrososphaeria > Nitrososphaerales > Nitrososphaeraceae > Nitrososphaera. The sequence continues at coordinate 5,630 of JBKPNF010000128.1, forward strand.
GAGCAAATACTTGACCTCGTAATCAACTATGCCTACACCAGAAAGAAAGAAATAGAAAAACACAAAGTGTTGCTTGGAGCTGAACAAAATAATCCTTCTCGACTGATGGATGATGCAAAAATCAAGGAAATTGACAGTTGGATAAAATTCCTAATTGATGTCAAAAATGGAAAATTAGACCTATCCAAGACCGCAGAAGGTTAGCGTAAAGAAGAAGGAAAAGAGCTTCCTTTGTTTATGGATTTTTATCATATTTGTTTAGTTAACAATCCAGGCCATAGATGGCAGAAGAAGTCCACAAACAATCCAGGCTGTGCCAACAATTGATAGATAATCTTTAAGGCTTGTAGTAGAATCCTAGTACATACGGATTTCTAATCCTAGTGAGCCCTACTTCTAATTGCATTAAGTCTCAATTCTGAAGGTTTTGCACGTGATTCTCTTTGGACATGCGATAATTCAATAATAGACATACAATCAAACTTTACTCTTTGGATTCAAACGAATTTTTCGTTACAATTCTTTGGTTTTCATTATTGTGGAATTAGAGTGAATCCAAGTGCTAAATTTGCCATTACAAATATGAGTGCTACTTGAAATACTCCTTGGCTTCCTGCCAGCTTTACATTTCTCATTCCCCACTTTATTATTTTGTCTCTATTAGGCGCTTTTTTTCTTAGCTCAAGAAATATGCGGATTTCAGTAGGCATAAGTATGCCAAATCCCTGCACAGACAGGATAACAACTATTACAACAGCTGCAATTATCATAGGGGAAGCAAATGTTAGCATGCCCAGCCTCGAAGCAAGATTTATCCCAGATGTTATTGCTACGGTCGCAAGAGCAGGCATAAGGAATAGCATAAGGGGGACAAGTTTTTTGATTACCTGTGTCCTTGCTTGTGGCTCTAGGCCCTTGAGTATCCTACCCATAACGACCCCCATAAAAAGGTCTATGCCTGTCCAAGTTCCTCCAGTTAATACATGTAGATAGTTTAAGGCCAGCAGGTTGCCGTAGGCTAAAACCAATACGAGAGCTACAATCGGAACAAATAAAGTCATAAGTGAATAGGAACTAATGATATTTTCATGGTGCTGATTATGGCCTGGCACTTCTTCTTTTTTTTCTTCCACTGCAATATCCAGACCTTCTTTCTTTTATTTAAATGAATTTTCATTAGCTTTTCTTTGGATGTATGATACTTACAGTAATAAAACAGAAATTCCTGCATTTGGATTCAGATGAATTTTATCCAATTCCCGACGGGCATGTTTGTGTGTTTGTGTGTTTGTGCAGGTATGTATGTATCTATTTGAGCAGAAACTGAAATAGCATTTAATTGCTACTATCCGTCTTCGAGTAGCATAGTTTCAAATGCCACAGCCCTATCAGGTTCAAATGCATAGATTACATAGTGATGACTTTTTAAAAGCCCTCTGATCCATTCATCCCTCTTGGATTGCTCTAGACCAGAAATGTCATAGTAGCACAACTGCGAATTGTCAAATTCCATAAAATATTCGTGGCCTGTCTTTTCCACGACCAGTCCCAATTTCATCCCATCTTTTGACCCTGTGTCAGTTATCGTTCTGCCAACAAATCTGTAGGGGCGCTTCATGCCTCGGATGGCTTCTTCTCGTATGTGCTTAAGAGAACTAAGTGCATCGAATTTATTCGAATAAGATCTGTCAATGCGGTGGATACGCAGAGTTTGTGTCCTTAAAAGAATCGACATCAATGCCTTCAGCAGACAGCATTTCTTCAATCGCTTCGGGCTCGTCAGCAGTAAAAAAGATGCAAGACTCCTCTTTTTTCAGTCTGTTCAAAAGATACCGGGCTATTATCAAATAAGCACATGGTTGTTTCCTTCCATCCGGTCAAGGAACGTTATCGGCCAGTAGTTTGCTTTTTCAGTGTTCATAAATCTCCCTCTCTGAAAGGTCCAAGTACTTTATGCCCATATCAATGAGGAAACCCTTAATCCGATCATAATCTTGCAAAAAATCTCGGCCTTTTTCGGTTATCTGAAGCGGATCTTGCATGATCATTTTCTTGACCTCTAATTCATTCAAGTACCTGACTAGTTTGTCATAGGCAAGGTTGCTAAGGCTCTGCACTCTGGTAGGTTTTGCCTCACCATCTGTTAGTTCCAGGTTGATTGCACTGAGGATATCATTGTATATCTCCATCTTGTTTCGCTTAGGTTTAGGCAAATATCCTCTCAGTGTTTTGCTCCTAATTATTAAGCCTCCCTTGGAGAGTGTGCCCTTTATATTATTTGCCGTAAAGTAACTATGAGCAAACTGAATTCGCAAAAAATAATGAAACGAAAATTACAGCTAAAGCCGTATTCTGATCAGTAGCGGATCATGATGGCATATGCTCCAGAGT
>JBKPNF010000129.1:0-9691 GCA_046732455.1 Thermoproteota archaeon
GGTGTAGATGTTGTAAAAGTCAGAGCTTGTGGTGATAGTAATAGTAGACCTGTAAGTAATAGTGTAACAGAGAGCGTATTAGTCGTTCGCAAATAAGTTATCCTCACTACAAACAATCCCGGTGCACTATGTTATTAACTATTAGGATTTCCCTCTCTGGTAAAATTGACCTAATATGCACTACAAAAAGTAACTCCTAATTTCTTACGGGTGCAGCTTAATTTCAAGTGACCTTAGTAGAAGATGCAATAGAATGATCTCGTTATAACGAGTTATAGAAAATAAGGGTATGAGAGTCCTCTATAACACATACAGAGGCAACAAATGACGGTTCATCTATCAATTAAAAAATCATGCTTTTCCTCGTTAAGACAAACTATAAGTTTCTAATTTAGAGATATAGAAATGAATAAAAAGCTTATGGCATTATAACGCGAAAAGAGCAACCATTCATCTTTGAGAAGAATGTTACAAGCGGTTCCCAAAGCCTGATGTAAGCGAAACTAACAACAAGGTATCAGAATAAGTGTCATTGTTGCTTCCACACATCTAGCCATTACTCTGATGGCTCTTCTAGTTTAGGAGAAACTGCCTCTGGCAGGGGTAGCATTCATGCTAATTAGATTCCTAAATTAGCCTGCTAGTTTTATTGTTACAATAGCCATGTTCTCGACCTAAAATGTAAATATCCTTCAGTTCTATAGGCTTGATGTGTGTTGCATACTTGCACACTTATGCAGTTCTGTCCTCATAAGTTATTCTTTATTGATTGCTGTCAATACTGGGCGTCGCTTACACAAAGTTAACATAAGATAAATCAAACAAATTTTAATATATGCCTATATCATGCTCTACCCTCGGTAGAATAGTAATTGTCCGTAGATATGGCGGTGAAAGTTCTTGATGAGAGTCTTGGAAAAGTTGTCCTTATCAAGCTTAAGGGTGGCAAAGTCATCAGAGGAAACCTTCACGGTTTCGATCAGCATATGAACCTGTTGCTTGAAGATTCAGTAGAAATTCTGGAAGAAGGCAAGTCTAACGAGTTGGGCACTATCGTTGTCAGAGGCGACAATGTGGTCATTATCTCACCGCCGCCAAAGTAGTCTAATAAGGAAGAGCTGAGTGAGAAATGACAAAAGGCACTACATCGATGGGCAAGTTCACCCGTAAAAAGACCCATATACGATGCAGAAGGTGTGGTCATAATTCATACCATAAGCGAGGAAAAAGATGCGCAAAGTGCGGCTACCCCGAGGCAAGGATTCGCAAGTATGAGTGGATTAAGCGACAGGTCATGTGACACAACAGAAAGCTTTTCTTCTTGCAGGCCTATGCATACCTGTAATGTCGACAGAGATTGCCTTCATTGCTGGCTCTTCTATCGCAGGCGCGATATCAGCACTATTTATAGACAATCTTCTCCGCGTCAGAAGCAACAACAAAAAGCATGCACGCTCGTCGTCGTCACCCAGCACCGACATACGGGCTGAACTTCTATCACTCCTGTTTGAGAAGAAGCTTGCAGCTGAGGCAGTTACTCGAGTATATGAAGCGGCACAGGATGGCCGGATCGATAGGTTAGAGCGTGACAGGCTATTGCTCAAATACAAGCAGCAACTCGATTCACTCAACCAAAAGGTAGCTTACCTGCAGCCTGTGGCAGACTTTTCGGACCTCCGGGAACTGCGCAACAACCTTGTGTCATTTCTCGAGGACAGAATTTCTACATTTGACAAAAAATTATTAGAGCTTTCTAAATCCCGTCTACCTTCTCAAGATGATATTGACGTGAAGACAAATAACATACTTGCCGAAACGTCGAAGGTGCAGTCTGTTACTCCCGTAGATCAAAAGATGTTCAAGGCTGACGAAAAAAGCATCGAGCAGTTACAAGAGGAGATAGTTCAAGCGCTACAGCACCTTGAACAGGTTGAGATAGACAAGGACTAATTAGGATAGCATATAGGCGCTCCTGAGGAGGCTTGAAATATTGCAAACTGCATAGAATATGCTCCTATGGTTGTTTTAACCGTCATTTTACTATATTTGGCTTCTTAAAGCAAATTATAGATATATGATATACCCTGATTCCATATGGGTCCCGTATATAGAAAAGCACATACTATAGAAAATTCCCATTTATTCACTTGGTAGCGCGCATAATCGATGGCAAGGTCGTGTCGGAAGACGTAAAATCAAGAGTAACAAAGGCGGTTCAAGAATTGAAGGCAATCGGCGTCCAGCCGTGTCTTGCAACTGTGCTGGTTGGAGATGATCCTGCATCTGCAACCTATATTGAGAGCAAGCATAAGGATGCAAAAGAGGTGGGTATTGTCACAAGAGATCATAGGCTCGCCGCCACCTTTAAGCACAAGGAGCTGCGCGAGCTCGTGCAACTCCTAAACAACGATCCCGAAGTCCACGGCGTCTTAGTACAATTACCTATGCCCTCACATATCGACGAATTTGATATAATCACCTCCCTAAGCCCGATGAAGGATGTGGATGGCTTGACGCCGTACAATGTTGGCATGCTGCAGACCGGGATTGCAGCGCTTAAGCCCTGCACACCTTCTGGCATCATGGAGCTTTTGGATTATTACAAGATAGACGTAGCCGAGATGGACGTAGTCATTGTAAACCGCAGTAACTTAGTGGGGAAACCGCTTTTGATTTTGTTGCTGGAACGGGACGCCACAGTGACAATCTGCCATTCAAAGACAAAGGACTTGAACGAAAAGCTGCGCAGCGCTGATCTGATTGTTACTGCAGTGGGCAACCGTCAGCAATTTACGCTTACTGCAAACATGGTAAAGGAAGAAGTCGTCGTTATTGATGTTGGGATAGCCCGCCTCAACGGCAAGTTGACCGGGGACCTTGACTTTGACTCTGTAAAGCAAAAAGCATCTTGGATAACGCCGGTTCCTGGCGGAGTGGGCCTTATGACCCGGGCTATGCTTTTGAAAAATACCGTAACTGCTGCTGCTTTTATTACACGAGAGATGAGTAAGTAACTACTGCTGTTAGACAAAAAAGAAATACGGCAAGAGATGCTTGAAAGGCGCAACAGGCTAACCTCAGAGGAGATCGCAAAAAGGAGCAAAAGCATACAAGAATTTGTAATAAACACCCAGGAGTTTCGGCACGCTAAGGTTGTTGGAGCATACTTTGCATTTGGCTCTGAGGTAACCACAGAACTGATAATCGAGCGAGCAAAAACACTAGGCAAAAAAATCGCGCTGCCAAGAGTCGAAGAACACGAGATCACTTTTTATGAACTGTCATCGATAAAATCTTTAATCAGGGGCGGCAGGTTCGGTATCCTGGAACCTCCGCCATATGGGCAGATGAGTGAGATCGAAATACTGATAGTGCCCGGCATTGCCTTTGATAAAAAGGGCAACCGCCTTGGATACGGTATGGGATACTATGACAGGTTACTGTCGGGCAAGCGAACATTTTCTATTGGACTTGCATACTCGTTTCAGCTGCTTGAGACTCTACCACATGCCAAGTATGATAAAAGGATGGATGCAATCGCTAGCGAAGATGGTCTCCATTACGCCTAGCGGCCTATTGCCCTTCTTGCAATATCTGTCCTGTAATAGTGGCCGTTTTCTCCCCATCGTATTTTCCTGACAGCAGAGTAGGCGTTGTCTACCGCGTTCCTTAGATCCTCTCCAAGCGCAGTTACTCCTAATACTCGCCCACCATTAGTCACAATCCTGCCCTGCGAGTCCCTTGCCGTCCCAGCGTGGAAAACCATGACATGCGGCCCAAATTCAGAGTTAAGACCCTCTATAACTTTGCCCTTTTCATAATTGCTCGGGTATCCTCTTACAGCCATTATCACGCAGACGGCCGCCTGGTTATTCCATTCGATCTGAGGCGTTGACTCGAGCCGCTCGTCGACTGCTGCATCAATGTACTCATAGAGGTCTGACTTCATCCGCATCATTATGGGCTGACACTCTGGATCGCCCATTCTCACATTGAATTCAAGCACGTAGGGCTTTTTTGTACTTTCATCAACCATTATGCCAGCATAAAGGAAGCCTTTGAATGGATTGCCCCGCTTTCTTAATGCAATTATAGCCGGCTGCATCACATCTTTTACTAGCTTTTCCTGAAGACCGCTGTCAACTACTGGCGCGGGAGAATATGCTCCCATGCCACCCGTGTTGGGACCTTTGTCGTCATCAAATATCCGCTTGTGATCTTGGCTTGGAGCAAGAGGCATTATTGTTTTGCCATCGCATATAGCAATGAACGATACCTCTTCGCCAAAAATCCGCTCTTCAATGACTACTTTAGTGCCTGCAGCATCATACTCCTTTTTGATCATCATGCTATCAATCGCTGCAATAGCTTGGTCGGCGCCGTCACATACGACTACACCTTTGCCTGCTGCAAGGCCGTCAGCCTTGATTACTAGCGGCCTGCTCTGCCTGACGATATAGTCTTTGGCCTTTTGTGGATCAGAAAATATTGCAAATTCAGCAGTCTGGATACCTACATCATGCATGAACTCCTTGGCAAAAGCCTTGCTGGATTCAAGCCTGGCAGGCTCTTTCCTAGGTCCGAAAATGCGCAGTCCCTCTTTTTCAAAGGCATCAACAATTCCAAGTGATAGAGGTTCTTCAGGGCCCACGATGGTCAGCAGGTTGTTCTGGCGCTTTGCAAATGACACCAATTTGTCGATGTCATTGTGCTTCATGTCGATATTTTCAGATGTACCCCCATTGCCTGGAGCAAAATAGATCTTGCTTACATGCTCGCTCTGTGCGATCTTCCAACCAAGGGCATGCTCTCTGCTCCCAGAACCAATTATAAGAATATTGTCCGATGCCATAACGATGCCAAAAACAGTCGGCTAATAAACTTTTGATTATGATTCTCCTACTTTTTTCGTTTCCCCTTTTAAGCAATATGAGTGTCTACTGTGCATGGGCTCAGAGCAGGCTGCATCTGATAGAGGACGCGCTCGACGAGGCCTTGCGTCTGCCAACGAAGAGACGAGGCAACGAGTAGCACGGAAAGGGGGTATTGCTCCGCACCAGAAGAGGGGCTTGGCGGCGGCAAACTCAGAGACAAGAGTAAGGGTCGCCAAGGCGGGTGGAGAGGCGCGGGCAAACGATAGAGAAGGCCTCAGTGAGGCAGGAAGGCGAGGCGGCGAAGTCGTTAAAGAGCGCTATGGCGCAGAATTTTATCGAGAAATAGGAGAAAAGGGCGGCGGGGCTGTTAAAGAGCGCTATGGCGCAGAATTTTACAGCGAGATTGGCAAACGGGGGGGTGAGACGGTCAAGCAGGAGCGCGGCTCAGAGTACTACAGCAATATTGGAAGAAAGGGTGGCGAAGCAAGGACAACATTAGAAAAGCCCGAAGTGCACCAGGGTCAGCAGCATCCGACATCTGATACCGCGCAATCAACGACTACCAATACTCAAGTATCAACTACGGCCTAGGACGCTTATGTTGTCATCTGCAATTGCCTGCAAAAGGTGGGCATAATCGCTATCAGCAAACTCGATAGCTGTGAATTCGCTTTGCTGTATAGCTTTTCTGACACTCTCTAGATGGTAGCAATCCTGTCCGCCTGATAGAGTGGCAAAATAAAAGTCCTTGCAGGAGCAAAAACCAAGTTCCGGATCTGTCCAGTATTCATTGTCTTTACCTATGACAACCCATAACTTTTTGCCACTTGGCAAAAACGACATCTGCTTGACACCACCAGATCCAATTATGTAGTCCACTCTTGACTGCACGCCTAACTTATTTGCCTGATGGGTAGTATAAAAAGTGTGAAGATCCGACCTATTCATCCTCACGCCGCAATATTGCTAGAAGATGCAGGCAGAAAATACATTACAGTGTCCGATTTACACATCGGGCTTGAAGCGAACCTGATGGCAAAGGGGATAACAGTCAGCCCGAGCCTTGTTTCTGACATGGTTGCTGAACTATCAGATCTTGTCCAGTCAGAGCATGCAGACAGCATTATACTGCTAGGCGACATCAAGCACACGGTTGGAGCAATAAGCAGACATGAGTGGGACACTGTGCCAGTGTTCTTGAAGCAGCTGTCATCTAAGGCGGACGTCTATCTTGTGCCCGGCAACCATGATGGCAACATTGGACATCTGGTTCCAACTAATGTAAATATGATAACCAGCAAGGGGATGACGCTTGATGGTACGCTTTTGCTGCACGGCCACAGCATGCCTTCTCATATTAGAAGGGGAGTCAATCGAATAGTGATGGGGCATATACATCCTGTATTTTTGAAAAAAGGGAGTGTGATAAATGGCGAGAGGATATGGTTATATATTCAGGCAAGAAAGGAAGATATTCTCGCAGAGAAGGGAATACTTGACATTGTGGTGGTGCCAACCTTTAATCCATATCTTTATGCTACTGGCGAAAAGTTATATCATAAGTCCATTTCGCCCATAATAACAAGAGTAATGCAGCATGGAGTGAAGAAGTGCATTGTTGTAACGCTTGACGGCTCGATTGTAGGCGACGCAGCGCTCCTTCCACACATCTTATAAAGATATAACCCGTGTTTCAACTGAAACATGCCGGATTAATAGCCTCCTATCTATTGTTGTCGAGTGACATGAATGCTATAGAAGTCGAATGTATACAACCAGAATTCTGTAGAAGTAAAACCTATTTTTTTGAATTTCATTTGTTTGTGCGTGATTCTATACCGCATTAGCACAACCTATCTAATCTTTTTTAAGTTATCCCTGACTTGAATCTTAACAACCTCTTAGCTATCAGAAGATTTCCTAGAGAGGTTCAGAATGACTATATATTTTTTTCATTTATTACTGCAAGACAAGCCTTTTTTGCTTTGTAGAATGTAATCTCCAATTTTGTCAACGGTATCTTGCTTGGATCTTGTCAAGATCATTTAAAATGTCTTAAAACAGCCTTTCTCAGGTACCTTCTGATAAGCATGACTAAATGTTGACCAAAGTTCCTTACCCTGAGGTCATGAAAAAATTTTTGGCTATTCCAATCTAACGTAGCTTTTAAGTGGCATTATAGTGGGAATGTTATCATGCAGCCACTGGAGTGTTCTGATGAACGAGCTTGCTGCTTCGAAAGTGGTTAAAACAGGTATGCCCATTTCAACTGCTTTTCTTCTTATCTGGTACTCATCGTAGAGCATGCCTACATACTTTTCAATTGTAGATGTGGCTGGAATGTTTATGATAAAGTTGATCTTGCGTTCGTACAGTAAGTCCGCGATATTGGGCTTGCGGTCCGGCTCGCTTATTTTGTATACCAGCTGTATGTTGTTAAAGTTATTATTCTCTATGAATTCTGCTGTGTGCTCCGTAGCCATAATTCGGTAGTTCATGGAAGCAATGAGCGATATTATAGGCAGCAGTTTCTCTTTGTTTTTCTGTCCGCCTACGGTTATTAGTGCTGATCCTGACAGTGGCAAAGAGTAGCCTGCCGCCATGTATGCTTTGGACAATGCGTCATAGAAACTATTGCCAAAGCACGCAACTTCACCAGTTGATTGCATCTCTACTCCAAGCACCACATCTGAACCTTCAAGCTGCATAAATGAGAACTGAGGCACCTTGATCCCAAAGCCGGTAGTCTTGAGCCATAGATCCCTGGCAGTAGGAGGAAGCCGCTTACCAATCATTGCCTTTGCAGCAAGGTTGATGATGTTATAGCCTACAAACTTGGACACAAAAGGCATAGACCGCGATGCCCTAACATTGGCCTCTATCACCAGCACTTCTTCATCCTTGATCAAGTATTGGATGTTAAACGGACCTTTGACATTGAGTGCCTTGCCTATCCTGACGCTGTAGTCTGTGATGGTGTCGATAGTCTTCCTGTCGAGCCGCCAAGGAGGTATACTCATTATAGCATCGCCGGAGTGTACGCCAGCATTGTCGATGTGTTCAATAATAGAGCTGATGACAACTTCGTTGCTGTCTGACACTGCATCTACTTCGACCTCTGCGGCATCTTGGAGAAACTTACTAATGACAACTGGATGATCTGGGCTGATGTTTGTTGCGTCTGTCAAAAATCCCTCAAGCTGCTGTTCGCCCCATACTACCTTCATTGCCGCACCTGAAAGTACGTAGGACGGCCTGACAAGCACAGGATACCCTACAATGTCCGCAAATTCCTTTGCTTCGGCAAGTGAGGTGAATTTTCTCCACGCTGGCTGCTTTATTTTAAGTACGTCGAGCAACTGTCCGAACTTGGACCTGTCTTCTGCCCTATCAACATTTTCGCTGCTCGTGCCTACAATGTTGATGCCAGATTTTGCCAATTTGGGTGTTAGGTTGTTTGCCGTCTGGCCCCCGACACATGTGACCACTCCTGTCGGCCTTTCTTTCTCACAAATGTCCAGCACACGCTCTAGCGTCAACTCTTCGAAGTAGAGCCTGTCGCAGATGTCATAATCCGTTGATACTGTTTCCGGGTTGCAGTTGATGACTGAAATTTCCTTGACCCCGTTTTCCTTGAGGCCCCACACCATGTTGACGGTTCCCCAGTCAAATTCGACGCTGCTTCCGATCCTGTAGGGGCCAGCTCCTAGCACTATCATCCTGCTCGTGTTGTCGTTTTTGTTGTCTTTGCCGTACTTCACTTTGATGTCGTCGGTCTCGCCGCCGTACGACATATAGAGATAATTAGTCTTGGCTGGCCATTCTGCAGCCAGTGTGTCTATCTGCTTTATGACCGGTCTAATGTTAAATTTTTGCCGCAGGTTACGAACCTGCATCTCCTCAAGATTGAGGCACCGCGCCAGCTGCTTGTCTGAAAATCCCATCTTTTTCGCCTTCCTTATCAACTGCTCGTCAAAGCTGTTGGATTTACGTCGAATATTATCTTCCATATCGACTATATTCTTTATCTTGAGCAAAAACCACGGATCAATTCCCGACAATTGATTGATGCGCGCAATCGTCAGGCCGGCCTTTATGGACTCAACTACTGCAAATATTATCTCGTCAGTTGGATGTATGAGCGCTAGCTCGATCCTTTCAATATCTTCAGCAGAAGGCTGAGACAACAAATTTGCATTTGCGACAAGGCCGTCTTTGCCAATGTCGCACATCCTGATCGCCTTTTGCACTACTTCTTCAAAAGTTCTGCCAATAGCCATCACTTCGCCTACCGACTTCATTGTGCTGCCAAGCTTGCGCTTAACAAGCTCAAACTTTGAGAAGTCCCACCGCGGCATTTTCAGCACAACATAGTCAAGCGATGGCTCAAAGCATGCAGTCGTCGCTTTTGTGATCTTATTAATGAGTTCGGGCAATGAATATCCAAGCCCGATCTTGGCTGCCATGTACGCAAGGGGATACCCTGTGGCCTTGCTTGCAAGCGCTGACGAGCGAGACAATCTTGCATTTATTTCGATTGCAGCGTACTGTTCTGACGCTGGATCAAGGGCAAATTGGATGTTGCACTCACCAACAATGTTACAGTAGCTGGTCGCCCTGATGGCAGCTGAGCGCAGCATGTGGTATTCGTAGTTGTTCAGCGTCTGGGATGGCGCAATGACAATATTATCGCCGGTGTGGACTCGCATTGCAAGAATATTTTCCATGTTACATACGATCACATTGTTGCCCTTGTAATCGCGCATAACCTCGTACTCAATTTGCTTCCAGTGCCCGACATAACGCTCTATCAAAAC
>JBKPNF010000130.1:0-4765 GCA_046732455.1 Thermoproteota archaeon
TGCTCTCGTTGGTCTCGTGGGCTCGGAGATGTGTATAAGAGACAGCTTTTAGACACAGCCTGCCAGAGCAGGAGCGGCAAAATGTTCAGGCACTGACAAAATGGGTGCCCGAACCTCAGAGGATCACTCAGCAGATCGCACAGGCAAGTGTTGAAAGATCGCTTAAGCGTATGGGAGTCAGCTCTCTTGATCTCGTGCAATTTCACTGGTGGGACTACAACAACCCATACTACATTGATGCCATCAAGTACCTATCTATCTTACGCGACGAAGTCAAGATCATCAAGAATGTAGGTCTCACCAACTTTGATACTGAGCATATGCAGATAATAATGAAGGATGCAGGCCTGAAGACAGTAGTGTCAAATCAGGTTCAATACTCCATAGTTGATAGGAGGCCGGAGGTCAAGTTGGTGCGCTTTTGCCGTGACAATAATATCAGTCTGCTTGCATATGGTACAGTCTGCGGTGGCCTGATATCAGAGAGGTACCTTGGCAAACCAGAACCATCGTCATATGAGCTTGATACATCAAGTCTCCAAAAATACAAGCGCATGATAGACTCATGGGGCGGCTGGAAATTATTTCAAGAATTGTTGTCTACCTTACACCAAATAGCGCAAAAGCACACTGTGAGCATTGCAAATGTTGCTACACGTTACATTCTAGATAGGCCTGCAGTGGCAGGTGCAATTATTGGAGTGAGGCTTGGAATAGCTGAGCACAGAGATGACAATGCACGTGTGTTTAGTTTTAGGCTGGGGAAAGATGATACCAATAGCATAGAAGAAGTAAGCAAAAAGTCAAATGACTTATTTGAGACAATAGGAGATTGCGGTGACGAGTACAGATAAGAACATGCACGCACACATATATTTCTGGTCAAAAAAATGTCTGTAGTTGCTGCACAGGATGCGCATATACTAAATATCATCTGCTCTCCTCATTTTCGTCGTTTATTTTGTTTTATTGTTGCAAGACTATTGTCAGATCGGTGGTGAAAAAGGAAAACTCCTTCAAACGTGATCAGACATTGGGTAGTGTGTATCTAGGGCCAAGTCAGAGAGGAGCCGAGGTCTGAACTATGGGTCCTAACACTATTAAAGTAGTATCAATATTGTATAAGAGCATAAGTAAAACAATCTATAAAATAGTTCTATCACATATTTTTCAAAATTCATAAAGCTATTCTTCTTTTATGTCTCAGGGAAGTTTCTAACCTAATGCTTAATTGCAATATTCAACCTCTGTAGAATATATGCCTACTACTAATAACAATCCCAAAAGACAAAAAGGAGAAGAAAACAGCACTCCGTCAACGACATCTTCTGCTACAAGACCAGAAGAAGAGGAAGACACTATAACAACAACAACACAACGGATTAACAGGACTTTTGATGAAGCAAAGGCAAATACAAGAAGAGCTGTAGAAGAAGCAGAAAGAGAACTTCCACGATACATGCAGATCGTCACGACCAACCAAGAGCAATCAGTAGGAGCTGTGAGGGATACAATAGACAACTATCTTGACTCACAGAGAGAAATTACTAATTTTGTTCAGTCATTTTGGAAATCATATATTGACAACGTCTTATGGACCCCTACAAGGAGAACCATAGAGAACTATGCTGCAGCTGTAAGCAATACAACTGATGCTACTGTAGCAGCAATCAGGATTTACAATAACGTAGTTTATGTAAATGCAGAGGCGGTCAGGCTTTCACTAGAGTACAACAGAGACAATGCAAGGGAAATGTCAAGAGTCTTTGTAAATACAGCCAGACAGTTAGAAAAAATATAAAAAAGAAGACAGTGAATTAGAACAAGGACACAATAGCAGCAATGTTAAAACAGAATGAAAAGAAAAACCAGCAACAGGAGCGGAATTATCAACAGCAGCATGAAGAGGAGCGTATAGAACTCAGCAAACGTGAGATCCAAATATTGAACTGTATAAAGGGTCAATCACGAACCGAAAAGAAAATAGCCAAAATGGTCAGGCTTGATAGTCTTATCGTTTCCCCATTGATAACTGAGCTGATGCTGAAAGGCTATGTCGAGATAATTAGAAGGCGTAGGCTATTTTTCTTTTCAAGAGAATACTGTACAATCACAGTAGAGGGGCTCGCTGCCCTTGAACGAGCAAGAAATCTATTTGAGAACATAGTTGAGCTCATTAGAGAGAGAACCCTTGAAACAATTGACAATATTGCTGCAGATTCGCCGCTCTTAAAACTTACAGTCATGTCTGCCAAGGTAGCCTACAAGACTGTAAAGGTGCTGATATGAGAGAGTGATGATATATAAAATTGCTATTTCCTCTTACACGTGGCTAATCACCTCATAGCACTTGAAAAAGAGATTCTTTTCCATCCAAAAAAGACACACATACAACGAATTTGGACAAGCAAGCCTTTGTTGATGCAGATCTCAATCGGCGTCTGCAAAACGAGGAAAAATCAAGAGCTTTGTCGTTGTCAGAGCGGGCCCACCTAATGAGTAACAATAATAATTATAACTGGTGTCACGCTGGTAAATAGTATCAAGGTTTATCGTCAATCATGGACGCAAAAGAATCGGCGGTAGCAAAGTCTAGAGGTTCACAAGATGAACGTGACATATCCCCTCCAGATGCTGCTTTACTCAAAGTGCTTTATAACAAGAAAAAAATCTCAAAAGATGAGGCAAACTATGTGGAAAATGAAGAATTACGTGATCAATCATGCATCAAATGCAAGTTCAACCTCGGCGACGAAGGCAAGTGCCACGTTGTCGAAGGACAAATCAATAACGAAAAGGGCATTTCGAAGTTTTTCTCGCCAAAAGGTGATGGAATGCTGCCTGGAGACATTGTTTGGATGTATGTAAAAGAATCGGGAAAGAAGCTGAAATATGAAGAAGGGTATGTTATCGAAGAAGGCGCGCCAGGATTTCAATGCAAAGATTGCAAATACTATATGTACTCTGGTAGTTGTCTGTTCATAGAAGGCAAATTCAAGCCAGAGATGAGCTGTGGTTTTATCGTGAAAATAGGACACGGAACTGAGGTTTAGAATCCAGCTGACTCGGGTTTCTCACCAATATCGTGTGATAGAGTGGTAGCAGGAGGCTAAAAAAGCAGGCTCAGAAAGAGCTTAAAAAGCAATAGCAAGTAAAAGCATTTGTAAACCTAAAAGTATACACTAACCTGAAGAGGGGTATATCACAAATTGAGTATTCAGATCAAAGAAAAGTCATTAGTTGAAAATATTGGTGAGCCTAAGAAAAAGTTGTTATATTATCTAAAGGTCATGCAAATGGCAGGACTTTCAGAGCTCGCAGAAGTAATGGGGATTTCCAGAATGGGCGTTCATAAGCACTTGGAAAAGCTACAAAAAAGAGGCATGGTTGATAGCATAGAGGTCAGAAATGGGGTTGGGAGACCCAGAATGCAATATCAATTAACGAGCCAAGGCAAGACACTATTTACAAAGTCTTATACGGACATTGCAACGTCTGCTCTTGATTTTATTGAAAGAAACATAGGACAACAAGGAGTCGAGAACTTTCTTAGAGAACGTCAAGAACAGCTCTACATCAAATACAGGGAGCGCCTAAAGGATTTAGGTTTTGATCGGAAAGTAAAGGAGTTAGCAAGAATCAGAGATCATGAGGGATACATAGCGGAATCGAGAAAACAACAGAAAAATGATAGCCATATTCTCCTAGAGTATAATTGCCCTATCATACAGATAGCAGAAAAGCATTGGGAAGCATGTTCAGTTGAGACCGAATTATTCATAAAATTGCTTGATGCCGACATTGAAACTACACACAGAGCGGCTAAGGGCGACCAAGTTTGCAGATTTGTAATTAAAGAAAAAAAGCAAGACTTCTTGTGACTGTTAGGTAGGTTGAGAAGGCTTTTTCCTATCAACTAGTATCTATCTATCCTTGTTCATGGTGGTGGTGGTGGTGGTGGTTTGGCAATTTGTATAATTTGTAAACCTCCAGATTTATAAACTAAAAATCGTTATTTGAAAGCATGAAAAGACTTGGCAGAGAATACGCTCTCATAGTAGACAAGAGTGGATGCTCAAACAACTCTCATCGAAAGCAATCTTGGAGTCCTACCATCATGACAGACACAATTCTGGCTACAGGTAACATTGGCACCGTAGGAACCGAAGAGGTTGTAAAACAGCTCTCAGAAAAATACACCAACTTCTTGGAATCAGGAGCATTTTCGAAAGTCACCTTAACATTGCAGCAGACCAAGGGAAGCAGACTAATGGCTATGCGCAAGTTTGCAGAGTGCTATGCAGAAAAGGAGCTTAGATAAGCATGAGATACAAACTGCTTGGCAAAAGCGGATTACGGGTTTCCGAACTATGCTTAGGAGGCATGACATTTGGACAGGATTGGGGCAACATGCTCGCAGGGGCTTCTAAAGAAGAATCAAAGAAGATTTTCGGGCATTTTGTAGAAGCGGGTGGGAATTTTATCGACACGGCTAACGTATACCAAAATGGTTCCAGCGAGAAATATATCGGCGAATTTATTGCTTCTGAGAGAGAAAAATTCGTTCTGGCAACTAAGTATACTTTAAGCACAAATCCAGACGATCCAAATGCAAGTGGAAGTCACCGTAAGAGCCTTGTTCAGTCAGTTAACGCAAGCCTAAAGCGACTAAACACTTCATACATAGACCTTCTGTGGGTTCATTTTTGGGATTCTATGACTCCTGTTGAAGAGCTAATGCGTTCTCTAGACGATCTTGTGAGAT
>JBKPNF010000131.1:0-4180 GCA_046732455.1 Thermoproteota archaeon
GAGTCGAATTAGTTGATTCTTACGATCCAGATAAATTCAGTGCAGGGTTATTAGTAAAGGATAGCAGCCATATTGCCGATGCAATGTTCAAACTATATGAAGAGATGTGGTCTAATTCATATTCTGTTTGACATTACAGGATTGATGCATCCTAGAGCTCAATAATTGCATCCCCTGAGCTATAGCTTTTGTGGTGCTTCTCCTCAGCCTTCTTCAGGAATATCTTGCTGCTATTTGCCGCCGCAGCCATTCCAAACCGTCAAGCTCTGCAAGCAACCTATCTGAATCATGCACATCTTTACTGTTTTTCAATAGAGCCTTCTTTTCCGAAATGATAGGTTCTATTAGTTCAATATCGTCGCCGATAGACCTAATAGCATCTATCTGTAGCTGGAAAGTGCTGTTCACATCTGGTTTGTTCTCTTGGTTAATCTGTTCTTTTAGAAAAGATATACTTTCGTCGATTATTTGTTGTAGGGTTATTACCACCATATTTTGTATCTAGTGAAGCCAAGCTTGAGATGGCTAGTTATAACTAGCCTAGCGCCTTTAGGAGAGGGGAATATTTATGGTACCTTTATTGTAATCGTTATCATAACAGGATGGGGATGGCGGCAGTACTAGATGGGTAGAACAATACCTTCATTTGGAATGGTACTAGCAATGGAAAAAGAAGACTGGAAACCATTTCGGAATGCTGTAGATAAAAAAAGATAGAAAGGAGTTTGACGATATGTTTGACATTCCTAGATGGTACATTTCAGCTTGTTCTAATTCTGTTCAGTCACTGTCACTTCATCCTATCATCATGTCGATTCTGTTTCATCACTCATAGCTGCCATCTTGCATTCCACCGAACCCGCTTGAATGGTACGCACAGAAGTATTGTTGAAGGAGGTTTCACTAATTCCCTGACTAGATCTCCACTAACCCCTTTTCCTCAAATGATCTAGCATTGTGCCAGATATATCGATAGTAGTCTAGACACCATTCATGGAAGTCAGGGTCCTCGCTATAAAACATCGAAGTCGTGTCAGTATCTATATTATTGTTCCTCTGGATCCTAGGAAACATTACACATGCTTGTTTTTCGTTAAGAACTACACCAATGGGAAGACTGTTCACCATCTTTCTCTCCACAGTCCCTTTCTTCAACAATTCATTATATTTTAATGCCTCTAGCAACTCTCTTCGCCTTTTGGGAACTATGGCATGAGTAGGCATTACGTAACTAAATCTAAAACCTTTATTTTCTACCTTCTTTAATCTGGCGGCAATAGACTCAATTAGATCTAATGGCACCTCCGGAATCATGGCATAAGCGTATTCTTGTGACTTGTCGTAAATATCCTTCAAGGTCTCATCGACTGCTACTAATCCAGAAATCAATATGGAATTGCTCAAAGAACCTATTCTTTTTCTGAACTTTAATGGGAGAGGAGAGAATATATGGTCTGAAAAATAATCCTTGTTACGGGACAGAAAATCTATCGTAGGAACTTGTTCTACTATAGTTTTACCAAAAGTGGTAAGGAAGAAAGTCCCATCGGATTCCTTTTGGATAAACCCACTACTAGTAAGCCTAATAATATTTCTACGAACTTCCGGCATCGTAGAACCCAAATCCTTTGAAAGTTTAGCAAGGTTGTATTTTGATTCTGCGATTTTGAATATAATGCCTATTCTTTGAGCACTTCCCAATTCAAAGAGGATCCTTGCTGTATCCTGGAAGGGAGAACTGCAATCATTGTCTTCACCGAAGGTTTCGTATACCTGATTCTTTTGTCGTTCAACATCATTTTCTTCATAATATTCTTTATGCATCTGCTCATGAAATTTCAAATCGAAGGCATCCCAATGCTCATAATGACAGTACTTGCATTTTTTGAGGTTTTGTAAGGGCCGCGCAATTTCCATACCTGCTCCTTTTGTGTTTGCTGAAGACGGTGCCACTACTACTGTCATAACCAATCTAAGTGTAGTAGCCTTTTTTACATAAACAATGCTCATAGCAGTAGCATAGAGAGAAGACCTGTAGTATACAAGTAAGAAACGTTTGTGAACTGACATTTGTGAATATTTTAATTTATGTTATAAGAATTACGCCATGACAGCTATTTTTTTCCTGAAGTCATACTGATATCACTTCACCACAAGTTTCCATAGTTGACGATTTCTTTGATGGTTATCTTTGCCTCTCTTGAGATTGCATCCATCAATATCTATTCATTATATCTTCTTCGCTTTGTTATGATAAGGATGTGGTATTATTGAATATAATAACTATTATTCAATTATTATCTATACAGCATATGAGCTTCTAGTTTGTAAAGTCTATAATTTGAAACACCCCATTCTAAGCAGACCTAATCTATGTGTCACAAGTAGATATCAGCATGAGTAAAAAAATGCTCTCAAAAAAATTGGGTGCCGATGAAGGTATCGGCTCTGAATCGTCGCCAATTGTAACAAAGACTAACAAAGAGAAAAGAGATGGGCTAAAACTAGTCATTCTCATTGCTGGTGGGATAGTAATACTTGTGATTGCCAGTTTTGTTCTAATGCCATATGTGAAGACTCTTGAAGGTAACATATTCAGCGGCGTAAGCGATGCCACTGAAAATGGTAAAGGTGCAGTCGAAGTGGCTACAGCACTGGCATCTTCATTCAAAGCAACAGATGGTAAAGGAACATTCATTGAGGATAATGATGTGACTAAATCAGATGAGATGACTATAACTGGTTACTCGGACGGCAGCTTTAGTACAGAATTGAGCTGTTTAATTGACGGCTCACAATACGTATATTGCAGCGGTAGCAATCCCGTTGCTCTTTCGGGGCTTCCTCCTGGAGAACATACCTTTACTGTCGTCCAACCCTCCGGTGACAAAATAAAAGCTTCGTCCTTTGGATGGGAAATTTCGGACTAATTGGTTGTAAATCAAAACAAGCCAACAAGAAAGCCGAGATAAGAAGAAGCAAGGATAACGTTGCTTCTTCAATTTTCACTCTTTTTTTCTCGCAATAGGCGATTGCATTTATGTTTAAAATTCAAAAAATGCAACGAAAGGATGGTCGGAGGGTTTAATTGGTTTTATTTTGTTAAAGTTATCTAATATATGATCATCTGTATTTGTAAATCGTCTCATTTCCTTCTGGAAACGGTTGCCTTGTAGGAATTTTCGTTAGATTTCAATATTTAGGCGTTTCGAGATATTGCTCGAATGAACTACGGGACAAATAATAATCTCTTTTTAATAGCAGTAAAAAAGAAGACATGTAAAATATCTCTGCTTCTCTGATCGATAACTGTCCTTGTTTCGTTTTGATCTGTAGGAGAATCAAACGAACTGGGAGACCTTGAATCTAAGGAATCTTCCTCTAAATCATGAGAATCCCACTAACGAATCGCTACCATTATGGATTCCACCGAACCCGCACCAATAGCAATCCATAACTAATCCAACAGCGCAAAATAACCAATCTCATTTTTTCATTATGTTGATCGGATTCATCGGGTCCATTTTCTGAAGTTTTTCTGTCGAGTCACTCTGGGCCCGCTCCCTTATCAGTTCTTTTAGAAGGGGTTCTATCAAGATATTATACCGAGATGCTAGCTTTAAACTTTTAGACGGATTCTTTTCTGAGGATGCTCTGGGCCCGCCTAATATAAAAAAATGTTCAAAAATTGGACCCAATGTTTAGCTGATTCACGAGGCAAAACTTTGACCGAGATAGCAAAGATCCTGCAAGTGGACTACTGCAACTCATGAAACTACTTAGGGCGCTATAAGCCGGATTCACAAATGGATAAAAAAGTGCCTGCTAACCTATGTTTGTTTGTTCAGATTACTCAAGACAAAAATGGTTCAAGGTGTAGATCTATTGGTTTAAACTCTTGTTCAAGAAACTAGTCAAAGTGTCTAGGTCCCATGAATCTTCATAACGTTCTCCATTGATAAAGAAAGTACTGCATCAATTACAAATCCGATTGCAACACATTCAAGATAATAGTGTCAAGTATCAAGCATAATCTGGCACAAATGCAAAATACTAACAAAAAGAAAGACCAAGGTAAGAACATGATCAAAAGAGAAGAGTATGAATACACACCGAAAGAAGGATTTGTCCTTACACACTTCCTGACGGTACAAGATGTAAAACGATCGGCAGAGTTTTA
>JBKPNF010000132.1:0-3122 GCA_046732455.1 Thermoproteota archaeon
ATTATAGAGTTTGCAGCAGTGGCAGAGACTATTAGCCCGAGTAATAATAGGCTAGGGGTAATGTATGTCTGTGCCACGGTTGTATTTGCAGGATGTTCTATAAGAATTTACATCGCTTCTTCTTTATGTATGCTATTAGGAAGTTAATCTTGCAGGGTATTTAGCTCAACTAGTAAAAAACATAACATATACCTGAGAATATTCCTACAGCGATTTGTTTCAGAAACGCTGTAATGCCATTCAAATGGAACAGGCTGCTAAGAATTTTGATCGAACATATTCTGGATGGCAAGTGGGAAGGAAGGCAGCACAAAAGATGTCTACATCTGGAAAAAAGAGAATAATATTTTCTATTATACATTCCAATAATGATGCAGATCTTGTTTTAGGCTAGAATAAATTTTCATCTGCATCCCACTATACCATCGCAATAGCAATCTATGACTATTACACACTTACTTATTTAAGATAACTGGACTTGACGCCAATTTTCATTGTGTGCGGCCACTACCTGACCATCGGGTCTATTTTCTGAAGGTTTTTTATCAGATCCCTCTGGGCCCGCTAAAAATAAAAAAACGTTTAGAAAATGGACTCAATGCAAATTTGAAATTGTACTCATAGCTGAATATCTTGACGAGTGCAAGTTTTAGTCGACTACGGCCATCCTAAAGAATGTGCAGACTTTGCAGCTGCCATATCAAGGGCATCTTTTGGTGATGCTGATCCATTGTAAACTTGTTGTATAGCTTGATGTATATGTTCAGCTATCTCTGGATATTCAGGAATATTTGGCCTACTTCTGCCTTCTGGAATCATCGAAACCATTTCTTCAAAGTATGGGACCGATTGCTTTAGTTGTTCTGAGAATTGACCCTCTCCTAATGTTCGCTGCGTAGGTAGAAATCCCATTTCTCGTAGAAATGGACCTAGTATTTCAGGACTAGCCATTATAGTTATCAGCTCCCATGTCAAATCACTATGTTGTGACGTACTAGGTATAGCTAATTCCCATCCTCCCATCATAGTTGAGGTTTGGATTGTTTGGTTAGGTACTGGAAACATTGGAATAAACCCAACTTTCTCTTCCAATGTTGGCGCAGATTCTGTTGGAAATGCTGAAAGTATCCCGGAATTTTCCATCATCACGGGAAAGGCTCTGTTGGCAAATTCGACTCCCCAGGAATGCTCCCTTTGAGGTTGTATCCCGGCATCTACCTGGCGCTTTAAAAACTCCATTGCTCTGACTCCTTCCGAGCTATTGTATGTTGGAAACCAGTATCCACCTTTTGTGGGATGACCTTCACGCGGCTCTAGTATTTCTCCACCAAGCATCCAGAGGTATGGATACCACATGTCAGGACTATGTGAGGCTCCTACAAGATGTACTCCTTGAGTTATTCTATCTCCAAAGAAATCCTTCAACTTTATCGCCGCAGAAATGTAACCATCCCACGTTTTCAACGACTCTGGGTCAACTCCTGCTTCTTGCAGCATGTCTTTCCAATACCATATGCCTCTAACATCTGTCCATAGCCACAGACCAAATAATGTGCCATTGTATACACAGCCATCAAGATTTGGTTCATATAGATCAGGAATTCTCCCCCATTCTTCAAATTTCTGTGTCAGATTCTCTATCAATCCTCGCTGTGCAAATTCTCCAAGCCAGATCTGATCTAGAGATATAATGTCAACAGTTTCGCCTTTAGATAATCTATCTAAAATTTGATTTCTTGTTCCAGGATAAAAGAACTCAGTGTACTCTAACTGTATGTTCATGTCGGCGTGGCGTCTATTGAGTTCATCAAGAGCAGGCTGGAGTAGTTGATTCCATCTTCCTGGATCGACTTGTACATTAAAGAGTCCTCTTAGGGTAACGTTAGTTTTTTCAACTGACGATGATATACTTGTTGTTGACTGGTTTGACGGAATAAGCGTGAAGGAGTTGTATCGAGCATCATCAGTATTCGTTGTGTTAGCTGATAAATTGGAGGCGGTAGTTAGTGCAGGTTGTAAAATTGTGGGAGTTGTTATGATGATCATCAGGAGAGTAATGACAACAACAACGGGACCCGTCTTGGCAATACAATACTGCCCAGTCTTGCATAATCGCAATCTTCTACTCAATATTATTGTGCTAACTCCTGCTCTAGCGTTCCCTACAGCGATACATAAGGAATGATCGTGTAGTTTAAAAACATCATGTTTCATTTTCCTGGATTGGTCTGGGTATTCTAGCCAGCATCGTCTTTTTTATGCTCGCTAACGCATTGTAACTGATATTGAGTTTTTCTGATCTAGCTGCCTGAGTCTCATTTCTGAACGTTTTTCTGCTGGAACCCTCTGGACGTTACAGAAAAGTTCTATAATAACATGCATACGGTACTTAAGACAGCACTAGCTATTTGCGAGCTAATTATGGCTTCCCCAGAACAAAACAAACAAGTAATTCACCAGGTCTTTGAATCTTACAATCAGCAAAATATGGAAAAAGCGGAAAAGCTTTATTCACCTAAACACATCTTTCACTTTCCCGGAGCACCACCAATGGATTGGAATTCACATAAACAATTCATCGTTGGACTTTCTAAGGCATTTCCAGACCTTCATTTTAAAGTTGAAGACATTCTTACAGAAGGTGATAAAGTGGCATATCGTCTAACTGTTAGTGGTACACACAAGGGAGAGTTTCAAGGGATACCGCCGACTGACAGAAAAGTCTCTTTCACATCCACGGGCATTTCAAACATTGCAGATGGTAAGGTGGCAGAAGATTGGGTAGACGCAGATACGATGGGATTAATGCAGCAGCTTGGAGTGATACCTTCTGCGCCACCATCTGGTAGTGGAAGTAGCACTAGTGGTACTACTAGCCCTTGATGATCGACCAATAACAGTGTGTACCAAACGGTAATCGTGACAGCCTATGTACTGACTGTCAAGAATCACCAGAGTAGCAGGCCCGTCCTAAGGGAGGCAAAAATACAAAGTCGTGAATGCTGCCCAGTTTTAATAAGGTTCTGACACACTAGCAATGAACGTCCTAATCCACTGGGTCTCAATTTTGAAGTTTTTTGCCGAATCCCTCTGGGTTCGCCCTTTTTATAACATTAGGAATC
>JBKPNF010000133.1:0-1653 GCA_046732455.1 Thermoproteota archaeon
GGCGTGCTTGTAATCACTCATTATGCCAGAATCCTTCGCTACCTCAAAAAACTTGATTATGTCCATGTAGTGGCAAGGGGCAAGGTTATCAAATCAGGCGGCAAAGAACTGTCTGAAGAACTGGAAGCAAAGGGTTACAGCTGGCTCGGCATAGAAGAAGACAAGTAAAAATTAGGTATCAGTGAATCACTCCTCCTAGATGGCAGAAGCAGCAGCTGAACCCCAGGGTACAACCTTTCTCAACTTCTCATTCTACAGGCTGGATCCCAAGTGGCGCTGGCTAAATGAGATAGGCAAGGAGGAAGCAGCCAAAGAGTTCGCTAACCTAGTTGAAGTTGCCAACACCAAGATAAAGGTGAGAACCTACTCAACTCTAGGCCTACGAGAAGATAGCGACTTGATGCTCTGGATGATCTCTAATTCTCTAGAAAAGACGCAGGTAATGACATCCAAGATCTATTCAACTGTCCTTGGCAAGTACCTGATGCCATCATATGTTTTCCTCTCTGCAACAAGACCATCTGTATACTCATCTAAGATAACCCCCGGATTTATGACAGACGAACAGCCTATGAAGTATTGTATCGTCTATCCGTTTGTCAAGTCAAGGGAATGGTATCTGCTGCCTTTTGAAGAGCGAAAGAAAATGATGGAAGAACACATTTTGGTGGGACGTAAGTTTCCAAAGATCAGACTCAACACCACTTACTCCTTTGGCCTTGATGATCAGGATTTCATGCTCGCCTTTGAAACTGAAGATCTGACAGCCTTTCAGGAATTGATAATTCAGCTGCGCGAAACCAAAGTGAGCAAGTACATAATCCGTGACACTCCAATGATTGTCTGCATTTATAAGGGAGCTGAAGACATCATTAAAGGTCTAGGATAATTATGCAGGCGCTGAAAGAATGGGCTGTCGTCTGCAGAGCTCTTGAAGAGGGCAGACAGGTTCTCCTTTTACGTAAGGGCGGCATACTGGAATACCGCCAGGGCTTCAAAGTCAAGCACGACAGATTCCTACTATTTCCAACGTACGAGCACCAGTCAAGAGATCATTTGCAGGCTGACTATTCAAATAAACTTGACGAAGTGCTAAAGGAGCAGCCGTCTACAGGAACCAACAGGATTACAAGCTATGCAGAATCTGTAGAAGTTAAGGAAATAACTGACCGCATTACTCTCAGGATGCTTGCAAAGTACCATATCTGGAACGAAAGCTATGTTAATGCAAGGATGGATTACAATCCTAAGAAGCCTATGAGTGTAATACTCTTACGTGTTTTCAAACTTGATAAGCCGATATTGATTGAAAACAAGCAGGAATGGATTGGCTGCAGATCATGGATCCCGCTTGACATAGATGTAAGCGGTAGGGTCATAATGGATGATTTGCAATTCAACAAAATAGCGTCTGAAGTAAAGGGAGTGCTATCAATAGCGGCATGAAATACAGAACTTTGGGTAAGAGTGGTATAAAGGTAAGCGAGATTGGCTTTGGTGCATGGACTATAGCACTTGACTGGTGGGGGAAAAAGGTTGACGACGATGAAGCGATCAGAATGCTAAAGCGCGCATATGATTTGGGTATCAACTTTTACGAGACTGCCGACATATACGGCAAGGGAAAAAGCGAGAAGCTTATAGCACAAGCAT
>JBKPNF010000134.1:0-12331 GCA_046732455.1 Thermoproteota archaeon
CTATTATGCCATTTTCACCAGCAATCTTTAGGTATCGAAGATTATCAACACCATTTGAAGTCATTTCAAAGGCAGCGCCATGAGATACTCGCAAGTTAGCTTTTAGAAGATATTCGCCTTCTTCTTCAAGCTTTTCAAGAACGGATTGATCATTTATGGTACTCACAACATCTCCAAAAGATGCGTGGTCGCAGTCTATAGTAACAGTGTTTTCTGCCGCCTCATAATTTATACATTTTATCCCTTCTTCAAAGTCAAAGAAGGGCAATTGTTGATATGATATATATGATATACCGATTGTAGAGAAAAAGAGAACCGCCACTGCTACGCCGGCAAAAGATGTCTTAGGAATAATCATTATAATATTGCTTCTTTAATCAGCTGTATAAGATTTATAAATTTAAACGACTCTGTTGTTTTGAGTATAAGAAAAAACCAAAGTTGTTCTAAGGAATATTGTACCAATCTTCGCCGCATTTTGGTTCATTTTCGGTTTCTGGATTTTGTCTGGGAACTACAAATGTCTTGTCATATAGCGCATATCTCCGTTGTATCTTTCCCGATGCCCGATATTTGACAGAGGGAATGATCAGGAGCACATTTTGGCTGTTTCTGAAAATTTTTGCCGACAACATAAGTTTTGAGATATAATTCTAATTGACCATACAAGATTCTTTCATCAGCTGATGCGATGAGAAACCTTATATAATTTCTCACGTTAACACCATAATCATTCGTGACTCTAAAGAGAAAAATTACTAAAATTAACCATTACCCATTTATCATAAAGGATCTGTTAAGCGGTATGAGCAAATCAGAAATACGTGTGAAGATACGTCAGCTAAACGACAGAGCACGTAAAACTGCAGAGGATTCAGAAGTACGATCTTTTATAATAAGAGTGAAGCAGGCTTCGTTTAGTTCTTATCATGCAGATCTAAACGGAGGAATGAAGCTGAACAAACTATATTGTACTGAAGATTGGAGCACCGCGAAGTAAAAGGGATAGTTGCAAACCTACAAGATAATACTACTACAATAAATGCCAAGGTATCTTGCAAGAAAACCGGGCAGATCCATAGGAAAGATTGGGGGGAATGCACGCTTGGGATAATCGCTATGAAGAGATTGGGCAAACTAAATGATAATAACTTGGCGCTAGGAAGTGGCGCTGGAAGAGAGCTAATTCTATTTTATCTCTCAAACCATCTTGGGCATGTTTATGCTACTGACCTGTATAGTACAAAGGAGTGGGAATTTTGCACCGTCGATTTTCCAGAAAATCCAAGCAAATATTCGACGTTTCCATATAATCAAAATGCTTTGACGGTATAAGAATGGATGGCATCCGGGTTGGAATTTCCTTCTGATAGCTTTGATATTGTATTTTCCTTTTCCTCGATTGAGCATTTCGGCGGAGAGGGCATTCTGGTGCACTTGAAAGTCCAAAAGAAATGGAAAGGGTACTCAAACCTAGGGGCATGGCTATAGTGGCGACTGAATATATAATTAACAACAAAAACCACCTGATCTGACTAATCAATTTTATAACGAGTCTACAATCTATTAACATCTAATTGACAAACTAGATGAAATGAAGCTTGTAGAGTCATGGGATCTAGCAATATCTCCAAGAACATTAGACAAAGGCATCATCGATGCATCTAACGCTGTGGACTAGGATACAAGCAGAGTCGAGGACGACTTTAATCAAGCTAACCCCTACCTAGTAATCAAGCTGGCAACATATTGGTGACATCAGAATGCTTGTTTTTCAAAAAAAATGAAAGGCACCACCAGCTAGCTTTCAGATAACCGCCACTTGTTTCATCTTACGTGGCTTTGCTGTGATTGTCTATTGTATGCTGTCTTAGTTCTCCTCTAGATGCAAAGGACTTGTCACATACTTCACATGAAAAGCTAGCAGACACACCAGGAGTGGATTCGCCAGACTCATTTTTTGAAGAGGCTCCTTTACCAGTTCCTCGATAAGAGGACTCACCATGTATCTCTTTTTCATTGGGCATCCATAGGGAGCATAATCCATGAGGAGCTATAACGCCTGATGAGCGTCCTAGCATATCCATACCTTCATCTGTTACAATAGCACAATGGTTGGGCTTGACAAAATATTTACAGTTATAGCAGAAATACCCTTTATGATGATCAGAGTCTTTAAACTGTTCTAATTCCATATAACGTGCAGCAATCTTAGGTAGCTTTTTTTGTTCTGTTGCTTCTTGCGCTATATTCTGGGTTGACATGAAACTCTCAGATTCGCTCGACACAATGTATATGGTACAACAAATTATAAAATATTGACTAGTAAGATACCTAGACTATTTCGATAGACGATAGGGACTTTTTGTTTCAATAATCCAAGCGAAGACTGGTAGGCTAGGCGGTCTTGTGACTAAATGAGTCAGGGTTAAGTCGGATGGTAAATGAGAGTAGCAATGATGCCTCAAATATTTTTGGACATATTTAAAGAATATGAGAAATAAATCAGATGCCGGAACAGGAAGGGTATAGAGTTGTATCACTACTGACATGAACAAGCAACGACTGGATATACATTAGGCAAAAGTTGCTTGAAACTTTGTTTGGTTTGCATTAGGACTTAATAGCTTCAAATACCAAAACTGACATTCCTGTTTGTGTTGCCTGCTCCATCTGTCAGGTTGTTGTGTCATCGCTGCTAGTGATCTTATTATCATTATTATCATTGTATATTTCTAAGGCTCTTGCTATTTTCTTTCCGCCGTCCGTTCTTTTCAAAAGAAAGTTTAGGTCCTCGATCCCAAGTGAATGTTCTTCTCTTGAGCCGTCTGCATTTTCGAATCGTAATATTAATTCGTTTTTCATAGGGCTCTTTTCTCTTAACTTCCTTATGATTGGCGAATAGTACTGGGCAGTGATCTCCAAAAATAGGGTCACCAAACTTGGATCGTATGCTATGATGTTGCTGTTGCCCACACTTATAGAACTTTTACTTGCGTCTACCACCAGAGCATCTTTGTCCTCAACTCTGATTGAAGACAACTTGCTGTGCAATGCCAGTTGGGATGGTTCATGATGTAGTATGAGCTCAATCTTATCAAGAATAGCCCTACCAAGAAGCAGTATCTCTGGAATATCAGTAGCTTCAGCTATATCTTTGATCCCCAGTAGATCTTGTACTTTTCCTTGCTCACTTGAAGTAAAATCTATTCTTGGCAGTTTATTATATTCCAGATAATGTGTTCTAGGCCTTGCAGAAGTGCCGGCAGCATTTGTAGTAGCATTATTGCTATCATTGCGGCTGAGTTCGGATATCCTATATTTGATGTGTATCAAATTATCATCTAATTTGGAGGGGTTATCTACAAGCAATACCGAAAGATTCTCTTTCCCATCAGTGTTTGCAGAATAAACATAGTGATCTTCAACGTTTACAAACCGCGGTGCTCTTTGATTCTTCACCTCTTTGTCAAGTCCTGGCAAAAAATCAAGAGATTTTTTTAGTCTTTTAGTTAGTGGAGTCTTTAAACCCACAGGTATCATTATATCCTTCAGACCAAAATCCGATACTTTTCTTCTTTGGTTCCAAAATTCAATTTCTGTGCTCCTGATTGAGAGAGAATAGGAGACAGATGTAGTAGTGTTCTCGGCCAAGCTCGAACTATTTTGCGGCAATGTGTTTGTGAGCAGAATATTATAGTGTTTATTATCCCCAAAGATATTATCAATAGATATCTGCAACCCCTTTTGAAGCTGGGATGACATAACGTAGGGTAATTTTTCATAGCCCTTTGAAAGCAATTCATTCAAAGGTTCTAAGGCACTGCTTAAAGACCCTTCAATTCTTGAATAAATGTATCTCCGATAACTATCGGACTGTTTGAGAAATACTTCCCTAGAATGTATAATGTTACTTCTCAGTGTACTACTTGCTATTACGAACGGATCAGCTTCACTTGGAATGGAATACCGTTCTCTTAATGGCTCATTATACCTGCTACCAAAATTGCCAAAGATATCTCCGACGGTGTTGCTTAATTGATCTATCTTGGAGACAATTTCAGATTCTAAAGACTCTGCATTAGCGAGTACTGCTCTGAGATGTTCAAAGTCATTGTGCGCTTGGAAAATGATATCAGAAATATCAGTAAAATCCTTGAGTTGAGATAAGAAATCTATATTTTGCTCTAGTGGAGTATAATCAGCATAAAGGTATCTTCCACCTTTTCGAATATTATTGCCTTTGCCTTCTCCTGTTATCATGTTATTATTTTGCTATCAAGTATGGCTGCCCATTTCAAGGATATAAATCAAATATTGAAATAGCGAATTTGGATGGAGAGATCGGTTCGAATTCCATTTGATTGTGCTTTTTCTCTTTCTCTTACTATACCCCCACCAACTCTTCCGTGATCTCGAAAGCAGTCTTTTTCCTGTAAATGATCCGGTATCTTCTGAAAACCCATCTATTCACTGGGTCATATCCGACTTCAATTATCTTCCTAAATGTTTCAAGATGCGAATTAGCGATTATAGTTCCAATGCCTAATTGTTTTTGTCTTATCTGGTATGCTATCTTTCTCGGTACATTGTATAAGAAAATCTTGCTATGTGCTCTTATGAGAACCTCGTCTGCATCGTTTACAAGTACAGAGTCTCTAAAAACCATCCTTTTAGTTTCTCTTTGTTTTAATATATTGACCCTTACGGGAGTGCCTGTCAGTATACTCAGAACCTGCTCTATGGTACCAGTCTCGCCCAGCAGAGTCTTTTGAGCCAATCCAAGCTTGATCCCAGATCTTCGTTCAAGTTCAGAGATGTTTTGCAGCATGAGGCTTCCAAGGTCGCCTTTTTTCAGAACTGCATCTGCCACACTAGGGTCGTTGGGCAGATGTGTTATGAAAAGATTATCCTGTATGCAAGCATAGATAGAGCAAACGATATTGTGCCTACACTGATGGCCTTAAGGCCATCCTCAAGCCTCTTGGCCCGAGCAGCGTCACCGTTTCTTTGCTTTAACTGCTTATAGGGTCTAGACATCCTGATCTCGGCATAGCTGGCAAGTCCTGTAAAGCATGACACCGATAATGCCAAGATGCTGATCGAATTTGTCTGTATGATGTATCCGGCCAATAGCGGCAAAGAACCCCATGACACTGCAAACCAAAAGTCATTGTGGAAGAGGCCGTCCCACAATTCATAGTTATACGTAAACAAGAAGAACCCTTCAAGTAATGCGATGACTGCTAGAAGTGGAACGAAGAATATAATGTAATGGAGTCCGATTGAATAGGCAGCTGTAAGTGTTACTATCATAATAGTCAACAGTTGCACTTTGGTAAAGTAGTTACCCCAGGGTTTAGTTTTTTTTGACCCAAGGCTATCTGCCACATGAGCGGAGATTCCAAGTGCAAGTGTGTAAATCAATACAATCGCTCCCACCCTATCCCACGCTATCTCGCCAGCAAGCATTGAGCCAATAATGGCAAATGAAACACACATCCCCGTATAGGGTAGAAACAACAAGCCAACAAAAACGCGAAATCTCTCAGGGCCAAACTTGGGCACGAACCATTCATTCATGCGCGTCTCCTTGTCTGCACTCATGGCTTTTCAGCAGAGACCATAGCGGAGGTACCGGCGGTGTAGAATCGGCAGTTGATGTTCTGAAATTTTCTATTCTTTAGCCCACATATTGTCTGGTCGACCCAGTCAGATCTTTTTATGACATCATCGAGCTGCCCAAAAACAACCTTCCATGGTTTAACAAACCTTCCTGCTAGTCTGAGCAATGCAAAATATATGTTCCATAGATTGCGCGTGAGCCCCATAGGATAAGTGAAATCATGGAATACCACGACGCCACCTGGCCTAAGTACTCTCCAGCATTCGTCAATTACCTTTTGGATGTCGACATATTTGGCGAGATAGGAGGATACCATTGCGTCAAAGCATTCGTCTCGGTAGGGCAGAACTTCAGCTGTGCCCTGCACTATAGGCGCTTTCAGCTTGCGCTTTGAGGTGAGTAGGTATTCAAACGTGAGGTCGATCCCAGTCACGCTTTTGCCTCTTTCCGCTAGCATGGAGGATAAGATGCCAGTTCCGCAGGCAAGCTCGAGAATATTGCGGCGCTGACTGACTGCCCTGATTATCTCATATTTCCAGACAATGTCTTGTCCAAACGTCGCCAGCCGCAAGACTAGGTCGTAGCTGCGGGCGTTGGTAGGAGTAAAGAAGCGCCTTGCCTGCGCATGACCCTCATGAACCAGCATTATCAGTGCTGTTACATTCTTTCACCTACTTTTATGTATTGAAAAGTAAATCAATGCCTTTGAGCCAATATAACTTTGCTTGTATTTTGTAAACTGGCAGCGGGAGGTGTCACTGGAGGAGTGGAACGGCCACAAGGTTGTAGTGAAGAGAAACAAGTCTACAAAACAGTTTCACGAGTTTCTCATAATCTACGCTTACTCACTTATTTCGATGCTGCTTTTCCACCCCTCGGCCCCGCTTGCGTTTAGCGAAATAATCAGGAATGAAGGTCATGAGATGAGAAGGAACCTAAAAAAGATCGGAATATCCACGCCAGTGCTACTTTCGTTGACTGACACAGACCTAATAGAAGAGTATATCGAGGGAGGTGACATTTACCGTGCACTTGCTTCTGGCGGTGACATTTTGCTTGCATACGAGGCAGGGTGCATTACAGGCAAACTCCATCAGGCTGGCTATACCTTCGTTGACAACAAGGCACAAAACTACCTTGCAAAGGGTGGGTCGGTCATGAGAACTGACCTAGGCTTTATGAAAAAAACTGATTCACATTACTCAAAAAGCATGGACATAGGGTCATTCCTTGCAAGCGTAATGGACTTGGACAGGTACGGCGAAATCTCCAAGTCGTTCCATGAAGGCTACATGTCTGAGGCAGGCTGCAAATTCTCATTTCTCTCAATAGTCATCCGAAACGTTCTGTCAGCCGGCTTTTCATCAAACAGCAAAATAACGCTCAGGAACATGCTGCTAGATTCTCGGAGCTTGATCGGTCTTTAGATTGGAGGAAGCTCGGCCTTCTTGTCAAAGCCGCCTGAGCCAAACTTGCAGTAGAAGCACTGGTCAGACTGCATGTAGGTTAGCCTTTGTATCGATATTGCCCCCAGTTTGACCGCCACCTTTGTCATGAGGCGATACTTGAGAGGCATAGAGGGTATTACTTCTTTGAAATAAACTTCATAGTGGTCAGGACAAAATTTAAGCGTCACCTGCGCCTTCTGGCGGAACTCTGGAGAGGTTTCTTTGCTATTTTCGCTCATTGTCTTGGCCACATTAATCTGTTCTCTAATGTATTCATGCTTGGGGCATGGGCAGTCCTTTCCGCCTGGATGCTTATAGGCAGGGGTATTTTTCCAGTCAAAGTCTGGAAAATTCTTTTCAAAATCATCCATCGCTGGCTTAGACTACGTGTTCTACTCTTATAAAGATGTAGGACAATTTCCAGTTATATAGGAGAAATAATCCTAAAATGAATGCTAATTACCTTTACACGGAGCCCCAGAATGACAAAAAATATATTTTTGATGTTATTACACTCCGTAAGCGACGTGGTACGAGACAGTGACAGTGGTGGCAGTGCAGTTTTGACAGCAACAGCCACAAATAGTAATTCTGGCGATGACGAGTTAGATCCTAACCGCAAGACTTTGCTGGAATTTAAAAGGGCTGTTCAAGAGGAGCAAAAGACGGGCGACAAGAGGATAGAAGAGATAAATAACAATCTTGATAGCGTCAAGAAGCAGATAGATGAACAAAGAACCCAGCTTGATGATTATCGCTCCAAGTTAAAGCAGGTCAACGAGGAAAAGGACATCGACTATCCAAAGTTCGTAGAGCTACGAACGAACCTCATCGAGGCCAAGAACCAGATGAAGAGCCTAGATGATAAAGTTGGCCCTGTAGCAGCTAAGTTGAGAAGGGAGCGAAGCGACATGCACAACCTTCAGAAAGCACTCAACCAGATAGAAAGAGACATCCAGACCAAGAAGCTTTCCAAGGAAGAAGAGCGCAAGCTTGTTGCCCGGTCCAAAGAAATTGCGACCAAGCTGCACACTCTGAAGATAATTCATAAGAAAGAAGATCAGTATCGCACAATTTCGACACAGTACGACCAGCTAAAGGATCAGGTCAGAAGGATTTTTAAGCTAAAAGAAGAGTATGGTGCCAAAATAGGCAAGCTAAAGGAAAGCCTCGACAACCTGATAAACCTCCGCGAAGGCCTTTACGAGGAGCGTAGGCAGGTAATTCACACCGTGAGAGAAGCTGCTGCTAAGTTGGAAATGATTGAGACTCAACTCAATGCTATTGCTTTCAAAAAATCTCGTATGCAGGCCGCAGAATATCGGAATAAGAAGCACAAGGAGATGGGAGAGAGGAGAGCAGCACGGCAGGAAGCATTCCAAGAGCGGGCAAAGCGAGACAAGGAGTACCAGGAGCGCCGTGACGCCTTGAAAGAAGTTGCGCTCAAGAAGATGACCTCAGGTAAAAAACTTACATTTGACGAAATGAAGTTGATATTTGGTGATGCAGGCTCTGACTGAGATACGTTTTTTTGATAGAAGATTGTAACCTGCCTTTGAGATGGCAGACAGAATAGAGTACAAGGGCAAGGTATATGTCTATAGTAGCGGCATGCCGGCCGGCCATGTCCAGCTTGCAAAGGAAAGGCTGAGCGAATTTGGTGTGGACGAAAACGATATTGAAGTTATTGAGGTCCCCGAAGGCGTTCCTGAAGGGTCTGTGATGGTGACACTCTGGCCCCATTATTTGTCGGTGGCAAGGGTCAAGCGAGTGCGCGAGGGATCAATATATGCGCCTCAGCTGTTTAACATACAACTATGATCTAAAACATTAAATCATCTTTAAGCCTCTATTCTGGATGATGCTGACATTCTTTTGCAAACGTAATCGCCATGGTGACTGTCCCGGTGATTGGCCAGTAGATAATATATGTGGGCCCGATCATGATTGCTCGTTTGACCTGAAGAAGGTCAAATGTCATTGCACGTGCCATGAAGGAAACTGATTTTGTTAAGGCGTTGTCACTTTGCGGAATGAACTTGCACAATTCCCTATCACAGTAACCATCTCGGTGACAGCAATTTGGATGGTGCCAGGAGAAATACGGATCATAGATCTTTATCTGCACAAGCGTATAGGAACAAGAAGAATTGTATCACCAGAGCCAATCAATATGGTAGTGCTCTTCATATAAGACCCTACTTGCTTTTTAATGCATTCTTTTTCCAGATCGACTCTTTGATCCTGTATTATTACGGTTTTTTTAACAGCGTATACATAACGCAACCTTTAATTGAGCTTGTATACTTTTCCGATTTGGAAAAAGGCAATCAAATGCTAGTCTTCTCTCCATTTCTATCTCAGCTCAACGGTTTGTTTGGAGGAGGAGGAGGAGAAGGATCAGATCCTAGCAGCCCCTGGATGTGGGTTTCCATTGTGTCACTTGCCACAATCCCCTTTTTCATGATGTATGCTCAAAAGCTACAATCCCGCCTAATTCTAGGAGAAATATCAAAATCACTTGCCAAGTTAAAAACGATGAGGGAAAATGCAAGGAAGGAAGCGATTGACTACATCAAGACTGCAATAAAGATATCTTCTACAACAAGCGATCCAGCACTTGGAGTTGACAGGTTCCTGGAATATTTTACAATTCTGCCTGTTGACCTTGACCCGAATGGACTGGTGCGCAAGCTGGATCACATCATGCGAACTCGAGACGAGAGGGTTCGCTCTGAGATCAAGAAATTGTGTTCAGGCGCAGGCGACAAAGAGATTTCAAAGATAGAAAACATGCTGGAGGCTGCGACTGCTCTGAACCTGATCTACAAGGTTGTAAGGCACTATTATCTAATGGGCAAGCGTACCACGAGTATGTTCATTCTTGTCCAGCTTCAAATGGTCATGCCTCTCCTGCTTGAAGAAGCAGAAGCGCTACAGAAGGCTATAGGCGCATTCAAGCGGGGCCAGCCAATAGGTGACGGTATAGGACCTATGGTTGTTGGTAGAATGATGTTTGGAAAGGAAAAGAAGCTTGCCGCAAGGGAAACGCTATACAGCGAGGATGAGTACAAGGGCAGAAAGCTGTACCTTCTCAAAGCCGAAGGGCCTACTGGAACCGTCGGAAGGCCAGGCGAAGCGATAACGCGTCTTGTAGGCGACATGGGAATCAAGATAGATACGGTCATTATGATAGACGCAGCGCTTAAGCTGGAGGGAGAAAAAACTGGTGATGTCGCAGAAGGCATTGGCGCTGCTATTGGCGGCATAGGCGTGGAAAAGTACCAGGTAGAAGAAGTGGCAACCAGGTTTAACATGCCCATCTACGCAGTAATTGTAAAGCAGTCCGTGCAGGATGCAATTACCATCATGCGAAAAGAAATAGCTGATGCATTTGAAAAAGTGACAAACACCGTTTATTCTGTTATCGAAGATAGGACATTGGAGGGCCAATCAGTCATGGTAATAGGCATTGGAAACACAATAGGGGTCGGGCAATAATAATAATGCTGTTTGGCAAGAAGAAAGAAATTGCACCACAGATACACTCTGAAGACACTTGTCAAACGTGCAGCGAAAAAACCAAGCGCCGCTATGAAGAAGGAGATTACGTCTATGGCTTGGGCTTACAATGCAAGAAATGTAAGTCTTCAAACACGGTGGTGACTGCAATTTATGGGGAGTATCCAGAAGAAGAAGACAAGAACTAGAGCGTGATAATCTTCACACTTGATTGTGTAGGAATTAAAGTATGCTCTGCTTGAGCCACTATTTTGCTGTGTCCTTCAACAAGTATAGGGTATGCATGCACATTCTTTTTCCTGACTAAGATATCTGCAAGTCTACGTAGATTCTTTTCATCATAATTGTCAGTAAGCCATCGCAGCGCAAATGGTAGTGTTTTGTAGCGACTCCAGATGAGCTCTAAAAGGTCATCTGCTTCTTTGTTTTTCACAGGTTTGCGCGAGATCACACCAAAGATGTTCTTTGTCTTGCCCTCGTAAACGACCCCTTGACCATCTCTTGTCGTGATAAACGGCTCAATGGCATATGCTTCATTTGTCAGGAGGGAAAATGAAGACCCTCTAGTCCAAATGTTAGGTATGGATTTGCCGGCGTGGATCGTGTATTGCTGAAGTGAGTGGCCGCTTAGATTCTGTATTGGCTTAAAACCAAACTTTGTTATCGTAGCTTCTATGACTCTTCCTATGTCGCTTGCCTTAGTGTTAGCCCCTGCAATTCTTACCGCCTCGCCAAGCGCCATTTCGGCTGTACTGACAAGCGCTTCATATTTTGGGTCATAGCAGACTGTGACGGCGGTGTCTGCTATATAACCATCGATGTGGACACCAATATCTATCTTAAGCACATCACCTTCCTTTACCGATGTAGCATCATTTGGCTCTGCGGTATAATGGGCGGCTGTCTCGTTGAGGCTTGTGTTAACGGGGAAAGCCGGCTCGGCATTTAGGCTACGGATTTGCGCCTCAACTGATTCACAGATCTCAAATAGCGTCAATCCCACATGGTATTTTTTACGTGCTTTCTCCCTCACCTCTGCTGCTATCTTGCCGGCTTGCAGATAGCATCCAAGATTCATTTTCTTCTGATTTTGTATTGCCGTTCCTATATAGAGATTGTGCGGCGGCTGCGGCGTACTAGCTATAAAATGATGACTGCCCATCATCATATCGCTACATCAATATGACGCCCATACAGTTATGGGACCAGCATTATACAGGACAGAAGAGAAAATACACACACACCACACACACATATGCTGCTGATCATCCAAAAATAATCTAGTAGCACTACTAGTAGCTAGCTACCTGCCTTAGGCTATGGCATGCATTTCGTTATAATGTTTTAGGTAATCGCTCTCAGTCGAAAAGACAACATTGCATTTGCTGCACATCACGGGCTCGTTATCATCCTCTTCATTTCCAGGCATGACGAGTTTTACTTCTCCAAGAGATATATAATAGTTCAACCAAAGCCATCTGTTCCATAAGCTTTGACTAGGGCATCGAGCTCTAGCGTAGTTATAGGAAGCTGTTCACTTTCTTCCCAAAAATCAAACTGAGGCGACATCAAATATCCCTTTTGCGACTGCATATGGCCAAGACCAAGCGCGTGGCCTAGTTCATGCACGGCGGAGTTCCTAAAGGCATATGAGGGCAGCTTTATTTCAGTTTTGCCGTCGCCATGTAGTACAACTGGTGAAAGATAGATTCGCACATCAAGGTTTTTGCTGTTG
>JBKPNF010000135.1:0-8003 GCA_046732455.1 Thermoproteota archaeon
GCTCTTTGTACATTCTTGACTTCATTATCCTAAAAGTGACATCTGATTTTCTCATTAGGCATCCATTATCGCTGTAATTTTAGGTTCGTGGCCCTTCTTATATTCAATTATTTGCTGATCACTTCTTATTTTCATTGCGCCGGATCTAACCCTTAGTGCTGTGCTGTGTTGGAAGTGTCTTTAATAATTCCCTAATGTTGAACGAGTGACCTTGCTAGTAGCAGCAAGTTGCGCTTTCGCTCCATTATTCTTCGCACTGAATAGGGAAGCCATTGGATACCATAAGGAATGTATTCAGCCACCGCAAAACCTTTTGTAACTAGCTCGTGTTTTAGATCGTCTCGAATACCTTTCAGCATCTGAAATTCAAACTTGGTATTCTTGCACATACTGATCGCTTCCTCTATTAGAGCTGAGTCATGGGTCGCAATCGCGAAATAATTCTTGCTCTCAAATAGCATTTTCATCAGCTTTGAATAACTGACATTGACTTCTTCATTTATAACAAAGATGTGCTCCTCTGACTCATGGTATGCGCCCTTGACAAGCCTTACTTTACCTCCGCATTCAATAATGTGTAAAAGGTCACTAGCGCTCCGGCGCAGATAAGACTGTATTGCTATGCCTATCATATCGTATTGCTTGTACAGGTCTAGATAGATGGCAATGGTGTCTTCTGTAGATCTGACTGACTCCATGTCTAGCCATATGAATTGCCCAAGATCTCTAGCTCTTGCAGCAAGCCTGTTGAAATTCTGCAAACACATGTTATAGTCAATTGTAAGGCCAAGCTGCGTAGGTTTGACAGACACACAGCCCTGCACCTTTCTTGCATGCATCAAGTCCATTAGCAATAGGTATTCGTTAACCGTCATGTCAACCAGTTTGGTATCTGTGGTATCCTCACCAAGAAAGTTTAGAATTGCAGACATTCCATTCCTGTTTGTGTCAAGCGCCATATCTATTGCCTCATCAGCATTGTAGCCTGCAACCCACCTTTTTGCCACCCTGAATAACAGTCGCTCCATTAAACTGGCATCATAGCTGTGGAAATAAGAGGGGCCAGGTCTAGCCATCATGATATATAATTATCATCTCTATGATATAATCTTAGACATTAGACGAATGGCTTTCCTAATATCATGTAAGATACAATGCACAAAAAGAGCTTCAACTGTCAATAGCATTGAAGCCGAGCGCTGTCCAAATATTATCTGGATCAACACTTCATGGCTACGGCCACAATGAGGAGACATACACCATGATCTGAAAGGTCTCTTGTATGTTGCAAGTTACGAATTAGATTATCCTGTGGCTTGTGTCACTTTCATGCGCGGACATAATCTTTTATTGAGTCCATCTTAAGGATGGTGCAGTGATGATAGTCGATATTCTAAAGGAGGCATGCCAGCAGGTTCTTGAGACGACAAAGGGTCTTGCAGGGAATGCCGTCGGTAGCAGAGAAATGGGAAGAGGTGCAGGCGGCGATATCTCGCGCACAATTGATTTGACAGCTGAAAAGACCGTCATCGATGTTATCAAAAAGCGAGGTATTGAAGCCACGATAATTGGCGAAGAGTGCGGTAGGATTGAGGGCAAACAAGGTTACATCATTATAGATGCCATTGATGGAACTACAAATGCCATCTGTGGAATACCTTTCTTCTGCTGCTCGGTCGCATATGCAACCGACTTTAACCTAAGCTCAGTGGCTGACGCAGCCATAATTGATCTTGCAAGAGGCGACCTCTACTATGCTTCAAAGAATCAAGGGTCACTTTTAAACGGCAAGAGGATCTTCGTTAAGCGGGAACCCACTTCAGATTCTACAATTGGGATAAATGTATCTGGAGTCAAATCTGAGGTGATTGGGCGCCTTGCCCCAATCATTGCAGAAGCTACTCACATCCGACAGTTTGGCGCAAATGCGCTGGAAATGTGCTTTGTTGCACGAGGATTCTTGGACGCCTACATTGATCTACGGGGCAAGATTCGGCCGACAGATGTCGCGGCTGGCTACCTGATAGCAAAAGAGGCTGGAGCCAAGATATATTCAGACGATGGCTCGACTCTTGACTCTAACCTAGACGTCAAGACCCGATTCTCGTATGCTGCAGTGGCAAATGACAAAATACGTGAGCAGCTAGTAACTCTGTTTGTATAATAAGATGTAGATGCATTTATGCATCTTTCCAATGTCTCGACAAAAATCAAAAATCAAAGCAGCTTTATAATACGGACTGCGCTCCCTGCTGCCTCCGGTTAGTCGTTATCAACCGCTGGTTCTTCCTCAATGTTACTTCCGATACACCAGCTGCGTCTGCTATCGTCGCCTGGCTCTTTGACTCGCTGCTGCCAAGGCAAGCAAGATACAATACCGATGCAGCAAGCCCCATTGGGTCCTTGCCTGCTGCCTGCCCCCTGTTTATAACATCATGGATCATGTCCATTGCACGACGTTTTGTGCGCTCACTGATGTTTGCCTTGTTTGCTACTCGAGAAATGCATTTGATTGGGTCAAGCATCGGGACCTTGAGGTCAAGCTCGCGCAAAAGTATCCTATAGGCTCTTGCCAAGTCTTTTTCTTTTGTGTTTGTAGCGTTAATAATGTCGTCAAGAGTGCCCGAAATACCCATCTCCCGCTGCACAATATAGATGGCTGCACCTAGTATTGCCCGCATTGTCCTTCCGCGGACAAGGCCTCGCTCTTGAGCCCGCCGGTAGATGTAGGCGGTCTTTTCTACTATCGCATCTGATAACTGAATGATGCTCCTAAGCCTGTCCAGCTCAACAAATGCACGTCGGAGGCTCCGCTCGTCCTGCCCCTTTACCCTGAAATCCCACGCCCTCAGCCTATCAAAGGTTGAACGCATAGCTGCGTTGAGCCCATTGCCAGCGCTCCTGTCCGGCCTGCCAATAATGGTTGAGAGACCCATGCCTGACCGTGCCAAAGACGTAGGGCTTGCTCTCAATTTGCT
Source organism: Thermoproteota archaeon (assembly GCA_046732455.1). GTDB lineage: Archaea > Thermoproteota > Nitrososphaeria > Nitrososphaerales > Nitrososphaeraceae > Nitrososphaera. The sequence continues at coordinate 2,979 of JBKPNF010000135.1, forward strand.
CCTTGGCTCGCTGGCAAGAATGCTCCAGCCTTCCTCCTCGTCACCTACTCTCTCATAGATGACAAAACCGCATTTAGTGCAAATTAGCTCACCTGACTCGACATCAATTATCTTCTGGCCGTCGCCGCAGTTGGGGCATATTACTACATTGTCAGCAGGCTCCATCATATAATGTGAGCCAGTAGTCTGTATCAGATATAATACAATTAGATAAATGTTTCAGAAGAAGTTGATTGTATAAATATTTAACATAACAGGAGAAATGTTCTGAAGTAGTTAAGCTAAATGCTAAAATGACAACAATTCCAATAACCTCTATCGACTGAATATATGGGCTATAGAGTAATTTGTGAGCGTCATAGTCTAAAGCAATTCTGCAGCACAATGAGCGAAGCCAAAGCGGCTCAGATTCAACATAGACGAGAAGGAGGGTGCCTAGAAGCAGAAATCAAGAAGCCAAGAAGGTAGTAAGATAACGTAATTGGTTACACCAAACATTTAGAAAATGCATTTTCTCTCCATTATACGCGAAACGAAGTAATGCTGTAGCATCTTCTCTGACATCTATTGCAATTACAATTTGTTCATCGATGATAAACCACTTAGTGCATCTTGGATTCAGAAATTAGATCAGTAGCTGTTAAATTGAATCAACTACAAAAGAATAGACACAATGGATATGAAATCTGCTTCCTCAGAAATATTTGAAAAGGAGCATGCAGATAATAAGGAATATTTAAAAATTGAATTAAATTCACTTGGAGTTGAACCTAAAAGAAAGAATCAACTAAATGACAAAGAAGAACTTCAAAACCTTTCAGACAATATCAAACAGGCAATGTTTCAGGATTATAAAATAGCATATGGTGAAAAAGGCGATGTGCATGAAGAAGAAGCAAAATCGACTGTTACTGTTGGATGATGACTAAAATTTACGGCTGTATTGCGTTCGCTATACTTTCATGTCACGGAATTACATGATCTTATGTCACCCTTAGCCTGCGTGTAATAGTGGTTGCACTTCTAGAATTTTGGCAGAAGGGTTTAGTACTAAAGATTATTAAAGAAGTCTCTCTTCACTCAAGGGAAATTATTGGCTACTATATATTGAAGATTGTTTTCAGAATATGTCTATCTATCCCGATCAAATGGCTATCCAGTAGTAGTATTGTTAACATTCATCTGATAAACTGCCATTATCATTCTTCTCTTATCGGGCTCTTGGTCTAGCACAAATTTGTAAAATAGTTCATTAATTACTGCAGACTCATTGTCCAAATTAAGACATTCTACAAGTGTAGTAAGCTTAGTTTCTGCTTCTTTTGTTAACTCTATCCATGCCATATCTAGTCTCTCTACCTACTACCTTCTATTATTCTTGGTTCAAATTCTTCTCTCCGTTCTGCTGTTATTATTGGGGAGAGCTTAATAGATTACACCTTCTGCATAATAATTACAGAAACATGTGGATTCCTGATCTACATCTATAGAACCTCGACTGATGCGGCTAAACACAAGAATGCAAAGCAAGATTGGATTACATTTTGACAGGGGCAAGAAAGCACACAACTAAAGAAGAGAAAAGAGGCCGACACCTGGACTTCTATGCGAGCAGTAGGAAGGATCAAGAAGCAAAGTCAAATCCAAAGGAGAAAGTACGATATAATGCTAAGCGAGGAGTTATTGAAGCGTATAAGCGCAAGTAAGAATCCAAATAGCTCTGAAATAAATGTAAATGTTAACTAATGCATGTACAACATTTTGCATTTTGAAAAAAGAAGAAGAAACAATAGAAGATCAACAAGAATGGACAGAGCTCTATTAGGGGGACGCTGATAAAGCAAGGGTTTGCAATTCTGCGGCATCAATGTGGATAAGCCATGGCTAGATATTCTAAGTTCTTTCATGAAGATTGCAGGAAGCAGTATAGGAAGATGGTAATCTATATCGTGCCCAAATATCCTTAGAAGTATATGGGTGTAAGGATATACATATCCATATTTAGTATTCAATGCTCACATCACTAGGCTCATGCCATTAACAGAATTGATAGGATTGCTTTTTTAGCCCTGTGTAAATCCATCGCGAAGAAAGCATATTGTCAGAGCGTCAAGCGAATCTACCCATGGGTTTATGGCCATATCCCATCGCTCAGTTTGAATAAAACCACTTAGCCGATGTAAGTTGCATAAATCTACAATCGGATAGGCGACATGATAAAGGAGGAAGAAGAGCGACAACGGAAATGGATATAGAGGGGATAAGCCTGACAGCGAGAAAATATAATAACGAAATTTAGTAACTTTTTCTCTTCTACTAAACTTAGAAAGGTTAGAGGTCTGATAACTTTGACTGTCGTTGCAGCGCCAAGTGTTCTTCATCTTCTTCTTCTATAAAAGTCACTTTTTACAACTAACTATACTTTTGCTCCCTTCGCCGTATTTATTGTACTTAGTAAGGGTATATAGTGCCATGGAAAATAAAATCGAATCCGCTAAGGAAATAGAAGAGACTGGAAGTTATCTGCAGCTTAGCTTCAGTAGAGCACCGAAAAAGATCAGGAGGCGCTAGCACAGCTCGGAAAGAGATGGGTGCAATGGCTCAACAAACAGGGGGTGAACTCTAAGATCTACTATCTCAACAATAGCAGAAAACAACAGGCGAGGAAGTTCCCCCACCCGAGGGCGTAGAAAGCATTGCAAAGATCCTTTCTATTAGTGATGATGAAATGCTTGGTGTGTCCCTGCAATTCTATAGAGACCAGGCTCATGCCTATCAAGTCTATTCAAATATGATGCAAGACGAAACTTGTGGCGCAATTGCCAAGGAGTTTGATAGTCTAGTCACCCAAGGAAAAAACATGATCACAGATGGATTCATCCGCCTTAGGATGTAGTAGAAGTCCTAGTAGTAGCTTCAGCGGTAATAACAGTACTGAGGCTTTCTTTTTTTCTTCTCTAGCTGACAACAACAAGCTTTCGATCATTGCCTCTATTTTCCTCAGCTTCTGACACGCATTCAAGTCAGCACTTAATCCTATTATACTACAAGAATGGTTCTGATGAAAGGTGAAGGTACGGGGAGGATGGAAGTCTAAGAAATCTGCAATGGCTGAAGGATTTAGATACAGTATACAATTTCGCAAAACCACATCAAACATTGGAGGGGAAGACACCCACTAGGCTTCTGACATCAAAAGGAGTTAGCAGAACTTGGTGCAAATACTACATAGGCGCAATCTGCAATTGAGACTAGATCCACCCAAGTAGGAGGAATAACAGGTGCAGCTGAAGCTGTGGACGTATTTGATTGCATCACCAACTCAGTAAGAGATATTATGGTCATAGAAAAGCTCAGAAGCTTAGTAACTACAATAGACCTCATAGGCTTCAAGCATATTTGCGGTATTCAGACTTTATCAGAGAGTTTGCAGCGTAGATTAACAGGGGAGAGAGGCTAACATTTAGTATTACATAGTAGTCTGTCTTCTGTAAGGGTCATTCATAATTCTAAAATTACTTATGAGCGAAGAACAATGCAATGGCAGAAGAAGGTAAACCAGCAGTAATAGATTGGGACAGAGTGGTGAACAAGAATGTTAGGTCCAAAGAAGGTCAGCCTATAGGCAACATTGTTGCTCATATGAAAGATTCACTTCATATTGAAACTACTGGCTCTAGAGGGCAGTATATGATACCAAAAGAACATGTAGCTGGATTTGACGGAGCTGAAGTTACTCTGAATCTAACCGTTAATGAATTACCAAAGTTCGTGCTTGGTGGTGGACCCTAGTTTCTTTTCTAAAAATTTTTGTATGTTCATCATTTCAGTTTACCACACGCAACAATTTTTGATTAGAACATCCTATCCTATTGAAAGGCATAGCAATAAGATTATACTCCTAGCCAGCTATACTAACTGCAGTCGCGATCAGCGATAAAGTTACTTGTTTTTAGTTGTTTAAATAGGAGCAGCATATTTGATGCTTATACCAATAGTTGTAGCTGGTAATGCTTGCTTGAATGCAGTTGGTCTTGTTCTTAAAAAAGATTAAACCTCCTGCCATCTGCTGACCCATCGTTTGGAAGAATAAAGTTCACACAGCCTCCTAATCATTTGGGGCAAACTTCTTGAGCTCTTGTTGAAATTCTTGTCTCTCGCCTACCACATTCATGATGTCTGTTTTGCTCACAAGGCCCAATAGGATTCCTTGCGGGTCGCAGACAAACACCTTTCCAATGCGTGTACGTGTCATCTTCATCAATGCTTCGTCTGCACTTCTACTTGACAGCATGACTACTAGATCTTCTAAAGGAATCATCATTTCTCCTGCTGTCAGCTGCTGCCTTTTGTCCTCTGGTATCTCATATACTCTCTTCAAGGTGACCAAACCCAACATTCGACCATCGTAGTCTATGACAGGAAAGGAGCTCTTCATGTATATTGCAAAGTATTCTTTCAGCAGCTCGTCTACTTTGACATCACTCCTTACAGTGATGACGCTTATATTCATAATGTCTCTCAGCCGCACGCCAGCCAGCACCGATGTCAGCTCATGCTGAGAAAGATAAGACTGTGCCCCGCTATTAAGAAACCAGCTTATTAGCAGAATCCAAATTCCACTGATGAATGACCCTGTTATCATGGTCAGAAATCCTACAGCCATGAGGCCGTACGATATTGCTATCCCGACTCTGGCTGCGATCCTTGTAGCACTATCATAATCCTTTTTCCATGCAACAAGCCCAGCGCGCAATATTCTTCCTCCATCAAGTGGAAACGCAGGTATCAAATTGAATCCCCACCAATATAATATTGAGAAAAAAGGAAAAAGGAGAAAAAAACATTAACAATAGAAGAATGCATGGTTTCAAAGCAACAAGAGCGGCACCACGAGCTGAAAACAATTAGGTGGCAGCGGCTCAGCTGGGTAGGCTGGAATTGTTAATTCTGTTCTGTACTTATCTTCAACTCTTACTTGCAGTTTCTATCTCTTCTTAGAGGGTTAGATGTACACTTATGTGC
>JBKPNF010000136.1:0-4517 GCA_046732455.1 Thermoproteota archaeon
CCTACCTTCTAATTGCATTGTGTCTCAATTCTGAGGTTTTTTATGCCGATTCCCTTTGCGCCCGCTAAAAATAAAAAATCGTTCAAAAAATGGACACGATGCTATTAGCAAAGCTATCTAACTAATAATGACTTTTCTTCGGTCTGGGAAGAGCGTAAGGGAATGGAGACTCAATTTTTACAGAATGGTGAAGTAAATATGAAAACCACAACAACAGCAACTGGCGGCGTATTCTTATTTTTCCTCTTTCTTTTTCATAAACTACTTTTTTTCTTGCTGTTTTGACTTTCCCTTTATTTGCTCAACTCTGAAGTGTACTATGTTTATGATACATGCTGTTCATTTTTATTAATCTGGGAAAATACGACAAAAGTGCCTATCACTATCTTACTGCTTAGCCGCTCTTTGACCATGCTCGACCAAAATGTGGTGTAATATGCCACACTAAGAGACAAAATGCTCTATATATGAGTGGCATATGTATCCTTTTAGGAGCGACTTCAGGCAATAGAATTTTTTCCTTATGGGTAGCATTGTACGTGGAGTTTGCAACCTAGAAAAAGGAAAAAATTGTCATACAAGATGAAAGACATCAATAAGCCAGTTACTCACAAAGCTGATATAAGCTTACAGAATACATTTTCTCAAATAGCAAACCGTTTCTTGGAATCGACTGAACATTTTGTGTATGGTGCGGCAAGTCCAGGAGGATACTATAAGGCAATTTGGTGTCGCGATGCCTCGTACATTTTAAAAGATTGGTTTTTGTCAGGTAGGTTTCAAGATGTTATGCAAGAGCTATTGCACATATGGTCGCACCAGATTAGATTAGGAGGCGAAAAGATAATTTATGGCAGAGGGTCGCCCAAAATGAATTATTCTTCGCAGGTAACTTCTAGAAGAACTCAAAACCAGTTTGAAGGGGCGCTTCCAACTACAATATTCTATGGTTTTTGTGAAGTTTATGGCCTGAATCCGGATATTGATTCGACAGCATTGATGGTTTCTACAACTTCATGGATCCTTGATGCCTGTCTTAGATCCGGAGTTGTATTGGTAGAAGATCCACCTTTTTTCTTTTCAAATGCCCGCGGACAGCAATTGAAGAAGCAGACGTCAATTGTATCCAAGCCATCGACAGATGTCATGAATTTCATAATTCAGAAAATGCTGCGAGCTATAGATTATCTTGAGAGCAGAGATATCGACGGCGATGGCTTGCTCGAACAGGATCATAATGAAGATTGGATGGATACAACGTTTAGGGCAGGCAAGATAGTTTACAGTCAGGCCGCCTGGATACTGGCATTACGCAATCTTTCCTCATTGTTATCAGGGTTTGGAAGAAATATGGAGGCAGACAGACTGCTTGAATTGGCAAAAAGAACAATACAAAGAGTGGAGAAACAATTGTGGATTGAAGAGGAAGGCACGTACAATGACGTTCAAGAAAGTCATTACATAGGTGTTTCTTATGGGATGCTAACCCAAGATGTATCGCTTTATTTGATTGCAATTACCGAAAATACGCTTGTAGAGGAAGATGTTCTTAGCGTTCAGTCCAAACCGAAAATACCATGGCTCCGAAATACTCAAAAAAAAATCAATCCAAAATTTGGAATCCATGCTAACTGTACTTTAGACACCATCAAGAATCGGGTATGGGAAGATAAGTGGCCACGAGTGACAGAAAAGAGAATAGACCCATGGGTTCTTCATCCAAACAGGTATCATAGCCATACATTTTGGCCTTGGAGCACTGGACTAGAGATGCTCGCTCGAAGTAGGTTTGGAAGAATGGATGAATGCAACACGTTGTTGTCTGTGCTCACTTCAAAAGACGAAGAAGACAATCTTAATGCATTTTACGAATGGATTGATCCTACTACGCATACTGGCAAGGGTGCAATTCCCTTCAAGACCGGAATTTCTGCATTGCGCATAGCTATTTTCGATATCCTCTACAGAGGGCTTGATCCAGACGCCCTGAGCCACTAGCCATTATTGCCTTTGGATTCCAATAAAGATTCAAATAAAATTTTATTTAATCTCGGAGGGCTCGCTCTATTGTCAGTTCTTTCAGAAGGGTCCTAGTTATGATTATACAGAGAAGTTAGCTTTTGGCTAGACAAGTGGTAAAAGGTTTCAAAAATATAGATGTGAAAAATGCTATCCTTTTGCCTATTATCCTTGGATCATTTTACCATCCCAGAGACTCTGCAGATTTGGCTGCTGCTGCGTTAAGGGCGTCTTTTGGGGATGCAGTTCCGTTGTAAACTTGTTGTATAGCTTGGTGTATATTTTCAGCTATCTCAGGATATTCAGGTATGTTTGGCCTGCTTCTGCCATATGGAATCATTGAAACCATTTCTTCAAAATATGGGATGGATTCCTTTAGTGGCTGAGAGGATGGACCCTCTCCTAGCACTTTTTGTGTCGGCAAATAGCCATATTCTTGCAAAAATGGACCCAGTATTTCTGGTTGAGCCATTATTGTTACCAACTCCCATGCCAAATCACTATTTTGCGACGTACTTGGTACAGCTAACTCCCATCCTCCCATCATAGTTGAAGTCTGGATAGTCTGGTTGGGTACAGGAAACATAGGAATAAACCCAACTTTCTGCTCCAACTTTGGCCAAGATTCTTTTGGAAATAGTCCAGGCATCCAGGAGCCTGCTAGCATCACTGAGAAATTCCTATTGACAAATGCCTTTTCGAGATACGGTCTTTCTTGCGGCTCAATACCTGCATCTACCTGTTGCTTCAAAAACTCCAATGCTCTTATTCCCTCAGAGCTATTATACGTTGGAAACCAGTAGACACCTTTTGTAGGATGACCTTGACGCAGCTCTAGTATGTCTCCGCCAAGCATCCAAAGGTACGGATACCAAAGATCCAGATCATGTGAAGCTCCTACAAGATGTATGCCTTGAATTACTCTATCCCCAAAGAAATCATTCAATTTCCCTGCTGCTGAAATGTATCCATCCCAGGTTTTCAATGATTCTGGGTCAACTCCTGCTTCTTGCAGCATATCTTTCCAATACCACATACCTCTAATATCGGTCCACAGCCACAGACCATAGATAGTGTTATTATAGACGCAGCCATCAAGGTTTGCTTCATATAGATCAGATATTCTACCCCACTTCTGAAAATCATCAGTGAGATTTTTTAGCAAACCTTTCTCTGCAAATTCGCCAAGCCAGATTTGATCTACAGACACAATGTCAACAGAATTGCCATTTGATAATCTATTCAAAATCTCATTTCTTGTTTCATTGTAAAGGAAATCAGTATATTCTACCTCTATATTCTTCTCTGGATGGCGTCTATTGAGTTCATCAAGTGCGGGCTGGAGCAGTTGAATCCATCTTCCAGGCTCGCCTAGGTCCGTAAAAAGCCCTCTAAGCGTAACATTGGTTTTATCAGGTAATGACGTACTTGACTGATTTGATGTAGGAGTAAGAGTTACAGAGTTGTATTCAGTATGAGGAGGTGGCACCACTTCTTCTGGCATAGATGTTGTGTTGTTAGAAGGTAAATTGGCGGCAGCTAGGACAGGTTGTAAAATTGTTGTGGATGTCATGATAATAATCATCAGCAGAGGAATGGCAGCCGGACTCATCTCAGAAGTACAATATTGGCTCGTTTTGGATAGTTGCCATCTTCTAATCAACATTGTTGTGCTAACTCCTGCTCTTGTCCTCTCAACTTTGAGGGATAAAGTCAGATATACTCTCTTAAAAACATCTCCCTTTCATTTTCTGGTTCGCTATCCAAAGCTAGCATAAAGGCACTCATAATACAGCTATCGTAACGGACACTATTGGGTCTGTTTTTCATTTCAATAACAGCTCACAAACCACTCAGCCCGAGTCAACGATTGATAAATAGCCCTTAAAGCCCGAAAGGAGAATTCTGCTATATCCGGAAGTTCAGTCCTACTAACTCCGCTTCAACAGCAATATTGGGCGAGTCGGATAGATCTGACAAAAATAGGATATTGATCAGAAAATACCTTCACTAGCTCCATCTTCTCCACTGACACAAATTGAACTCAATTTCACCGCAAAGACGATGGAGGTATTCCATTAAAGGCGGAGGTATATTTTCCGCTAGCACGCGAATATCTACACCAAAAGAACTGTAGATCCATGCTTGAACTGACAAGAGTGGGGGCGACGCTTCACATACTGATCATTTTCTAGGTAAAAATTCTTTTGAGGTTGATGTATATTCATCATATCTCGCTACGTTTGATATCACAGGAGATCAATTTTCAGGTGTATTGTTGGTTCATCGAGCGTCAATCTTGAAAGTTTTTTTGCCGAGTCACTATGGGCCCGCTAATTACAGGGGTTCTAATACTACAAGATGGAAAGAGATACTAGATATAGAAATCGCAATGCACAGAAATACTGGAATACAAACAAAACATACCATCACCACCATTCTTCCGGAAACAGGCGTAAAATCTATGATGGAAAAATTGCTTAAGCTGACTGTATGCG
>JBKPNF010000137.1:0-10602 GCA_046732455.1 Thermoproteota archaeon
CTGTCAATGTATTCGAATGGCTTGATACGCCAGGCCACCCAGCATCTGACAAAAAGGCTTTCATGGTAAGAGAAAAAGACTGTATATTCTGTATGGCATGTGAAAACGTCTGTCCACCTCAGGCAATCAAGATATTCAAAAAGGGTTAGAAGGCTACAGCGAATTAATATTGCACGGCACATAACTCTCTACTACGAGCATTGGCAGAAAAGTTTCTTATTGTTGCCACAGGCGGCACATTTGATGAGATACACATTGGCCATATCGCTCTGCTTGCCAAGGCATTTCAGGTAGGCAAAAAAGTCATAATCGGGGTTTCAAGTGACAAGTTCGCAGCGAATAGAGGAAAGAAGCTCAACCACAATTTTGAGTCAAGGATTGCAAGCCTAAAGAATATGATCAAAAAAGAATTCGGCAATGTCAACTACGAAATTGCAAAGCTGGATGGCGATTTTGGTCCGGCAGTAACTACAGGCGATGTCGAAGCGCTAGTAACAAGCACAGAAACTCAAAGTAAGGGTAAGATCCTCAACGATATGCGTGCTAAAAATGGTGTTAAGCCCGTAAAGGTAATTACAGTTGAATTAGTCAAAGCAGAGGATGGCTCGACAATTTCTTCGACTCGAATCAGAACTGGCGAAATAGACAGAGATGGAAGAAGACTAATACCTAGAAGATGCTCAAGAGACCCTTCTCCACGAATTGCGGCCGGAGAAAGGTGAAGAATAAGAAGAAAGAAGATAGAAAAAATATAATAGGTATGAAAAAGCTTAAGAAAAAGAAGGCCGAATTCAAATTGCATTTCCGATGAATCCCTTCAGTCACGTACAATACTTTTCAAACCTTCAGCTATTGTTTCGTATTCAGCAGAGGGTTTTGGTGGAGTTATTATTGCTGCTCAACATATATGCGGCTAGTATTTGCTGAACTTGAGCCCTTCAATATCGCTTCTTTTGCGATATCTAAAGTTAGGGAAGCTTTTTGATGAAGTAGCAAAATTGGTTCAAGAACAGTACAATAAGAGGATAACAAAAATTCTTGGATGAATTTGAATGATACATTATGGATTCAAAAATCAAAGACTGAAATGGGTGCCCTACTAGGATAGGGATTCGTTGCAGGTAAGCAGATGATTTAGTTTGGAATTCATAAAGATACAGATCTAAGAAGGAATGTGCTATATATTTAGTGTTTAACTATAAATAGCAAAATCTTTTTACAAATCTTGCTTTTTTACTTGGAGATGTAGTGGTTACGGTTTATCTAATTATGCCTGTGCGATTCTATCTATCGCAGCATCAAGATATTCTTTATCGATCTCAAACCCGACAAATGAGATCCCAAGGCGCATTGCAGCAACTGCAGCAGAGCCAATGCCGACAAATGGGTCAATGACTACCTTTGCGCTGCTATGTAACCTAATGCACATCTCTGGAAGCTTGACAGGAAATGTTGCTGGATGCGGACGCTGCTTGCTTCTGCTTTGTATGGTTTGATAAGGTATGAACCATGTGTTGCCTCTGTCCCGTTTGTCTCCCTTGTTGGCTGCCTTCCAGCGCTCAATGTTTGTCTTATCCTGGTACGATACCCCAACAGCCAGCTTGTCAAGGTGCACGTCGCCATATTTTGTAAAATGAAAGATATATTCATGACAGTCATTGAGGAACCTATTACTCATTATTGGCTTGAAGTGGCCGACTGCAATGTCGCCGGAAATATTCGGGTAGTTACCGACTTCAGCCTTGTTTATTGCTATAGATTTGACCCAGTGGATGACGTTTTGTAGAACAAAGTACTTCCTCAGAACATGTGCTACATCCCACGCTATCCAGGGGTCCTTTGGCTTGTTTCCTATATTTAGGAAAAAAGAACCGTCATCTGTAAGCGCCTGCTTGACTGCAATGCCTACCTCTTCCATCCATGTAAGGTATTTTTCACGAGGGAGCACATCCTTGTACGAACTATAGCCGGTGCCGATGTTATAAGGAGGAGACGTGACAACTATATCAGCCGACTTGTCTCTGACGTTTTCCCTCAATCCAGATATGCAGTCCTTCAGGTAAAAGGTGGCGGTGCAATTGCTTTTTTGCAGGACCCTATAGGGCACGTCTTGATTCTGCAATCATAAACAAGACACAGCAGCCCAGCATTTAACTTTTGCATTCTAGATTTGAGGGTGATGCTGCTATAATATAGGAACTACACTATAAGAAATATTTTATCCGATAGTTTTTTTTGACATAGAATCGATGTGCTAACATCTAGCACTAAGGAGGTTGTTGGGCATATAATCAAAGCTAGAAAAGAAATGAATGAAGTCAAAGGTCTATGTAATATTATTATGCCAGTTGTTGTATGTTTTTATGGTAATTTTTATTTCTAGCGAGTTTGTCGATTACTAGGGCTCCGAGAATCCCCATTGCAGCTGTCGGAATAGCTACAAATGGAAACACATTTTGTATCATCCCAAAGTATACCTGCGCAATCATGCTTGGCCAGACAACCTTGCTCTCAAATACTTCATTGTAGGTGTAAGTTATCAAGGGATAGTACAGCATAAAGAACACAAGGCCGACGATTGTGCCTGCAGCGTATAGTGAAACTTTTGATCTGGAAAATGCAAGTAGTGCGTCTGCAGCCACGATGGGGATGATGCTTGATAGGTAGAAGGGGATAGTGGGAGTAAGTGCGCTATTGGGAATGATCGAAGTCAATACACCTATCATGATAAAAGCAACACCAGCCATAGAGAATACACCAAACCGCTTGCGGGCAAGGACAGACGAGCTTATTAGGCAGGCAGAGATCAGAAATGGGAAGGCAAGCGTAGCAACAGTCACTCCAAGAATTGGGTGCGGATTAAAGTTAAAGTATGCGGTCTCTGAGAAAGGCAGTGAAAACATATCAATCATGCCCGATGCTGCAAGCCATATTGGCAATATTGCAATAGCAATCAGAACAGAAGGTAACCTTCTAGTACTCTGAGCTAAGCCGGCAAGCGCTCCAACACTACCTATTACCATGCCACTTACAAGCACAAAATGGGGCGGACTGAGTAAGCCGTCAAGCCCAAAGGCGGAGTGCCATCCAAAGTCTACCGGCGCAGCACCTATCAGCATTACTACACCAGCTATAACCAACTTCACCGGCCAGATCATCTTGCCACCAGCAGCACCACTAGATTTTGAAGCAGAGAATACCAGAACAGTACCTACAACTGCAGAAGCTACACCTGAGTAGAGCACAGCATGGGGAGGCGCAAAGAAAGTTTCAGGCTTGTTGAGCAAGTGGTTGGTAATATCCCAGCTCCCGCCTGCAGCAGCTAGCAGCATGCCAAGGCTTACAAGCACATAACCTGCAAAGAGCTTGCGGCCTAGGCCATAGACTTCAAGGTACTCTTGATATCGGAAATAGTTCAATACCCATTTTTAGCAGATTCAATAATTAAGGCTTTGTCACTTGTACTGAATATGTTTCAACAAACTCTTTCTGTTGATCGAGAGTACCATCTAGGGGGTAATGCGCTTGTTCCCAAGTATGGGGCAGCGCAACAGATTTGATAAAAACCACAAATTTTCCCTCAGTCTTTGGTATGGCCTCTATATCAGCGCTGTATGTCTTGCCTGCCTCCCATGGCCTACTGAAAGCTTCAATTGAAGCATATTGTGCCGGCACAGACTCTTCTGTACTGGAATATTGAGAGCCCAATAGCTTGCCTGGCGTTATCAACATTGGCGTCTGAGTAAAGTTATGGTTCAGCATCTTGATGTTGTCAATGCTCGTAAGGTTTGGAAATCCTAGGGATACAATCTGCATATCTGCGGCGTCCTCGCCATTATTTGTCCCAGTCACAGAGATGATAAGCGACTGACCTAGAGCGATGGTAGGTGCAGATAGGCTCACATCCGTCATGATGGCCTTAGGCCTTCGAGGTTCTATTGACTGGTACGACTGAGGAAAAACATAAAGAGAGAGTGAAAAATATGCCACCAGTGCCGCTACAACTGCACCGGTAAGAATGATCGCCTTTAACAATGTAATAAGTGTAAAATTGCACTATGATCTTTTATTCCTTAGCACTATGCAAATTACACTTAGGCAGATTCATACACAGATATGCACAAGATGACACAAAAAAACATACAATTGTATGCAAATTGGTGGAAAATGGGTCAAAAAAATCAGATGCTGCTTCGTGATGTTATACGACTGAGTGTATGAAAGACAAGTTAGAAAAAAAGATGGGGTCTTCTTTGTTGCGATTTATAAAAGCTGTGCTTTGCATCTTTTGCATACTGTGTGTATCTCTCTTTTTTTCGTGTGTATAGATAGGTGTTCATCTTGCACCCATATGCTCCTCATGCAAAGCTACCTGACAAAGATAGCGACACATAGCAGACTAGCGGCTCTTTAGATGCGATTGCCGCTCATAGATCTGTTGTACCTTTTCCAGGGTATCAATATCACTTATAGTCTTGTCGGTCCGGATGTACTTTATCCTAGGGAAGCGAAGAGCAAACCCGCTGTTATGTCTATCGCTTTTCTGTATACTGTCAAACGCCACCTCAAGTACAATCTCGGGCCGGACCACTAGTCTATAACCTTCATCTCTGACAGTTATTGACCGTAGCTTGTCAGTCATCTTGCTGATCTCTGCGTCTGTAAGGCCAGAGTACGCCTTACCTATTGTCTTAAGTGAGCCACCATCATACTCATCTCTGACCGCGAAAGTATAATCAGACAGTGTCCCAGCACGCTTGCCATGACCATACTCTGCAATGACAATTACAGTGTCGATAGTGTCAAGCTCGTGCTTTAGTTTGGTCCAATACCTACCGCGCTTGCCGGGATGGTAATGCGATTCGAGCTCTTTTACAACCAATCCTTCATGTCCCGCGTCTCTACTTTCTTTAAATGCGCAGGCTATCTCCTGAGCTGTCGACACAATCCTAAAACCGAAGTCGATTAGGGGCTCTTTGAATCTAATCTGTGAGAGCAATTTCTTGCGCTCTGTAAGAGGTATGTCAATGAGCGGCTGACCATCCAGGTACATGATATCATAGGGGACATATACTACGGGAATCTCACCCATCAGACGGTCTGTAACAGCTTTTCTTCGGAGCCTCTTTTGTAACTCTTGGAAATGAAGCGGCCTACCGCCTTTGTAGGCAAGCACTTCACCATCCAGAATAAATTCTGCAGGCAGCAAAGATACAGCAGATACAATCTCCGGAAAAGAGCTGGCAACGTCTTCCAGCTTCCTTGAGAACATTTTCACATTGCCGCCGAATTTGTGAAGCTGCACCCTAATGCCGTCATACTTGAACTCACAAATCAGCTGTTTGTTATAATACTGCTCAATCTCTTCTGCGCTAAACAGCACATCTGCTAGCATGAAGCTGAGAGGAGCAAGTGGCTTCATTATCGCAGACGACAGAGCATCCTTTTTTGCAAGCAGCGCTACCTGTGCAATATCTCCGGACAGTAACATAGCCTGCCGAATTGCCTGAATGTCTCTCCCAAACGCCTTGGCAATAGCAAGTTCGACCAAACCCTCTACTACACCTATACGCAACTCGCCAGTTGCTATCTTGATCAGGTATTTTGCTTCAATTGGAGAAGAGTTGAGGAGAAGTCCAGTCAGAATCTTCCTTTTTGCTTCTGCTGCCCCAGAGCCAGCTGCATCAGCGATTTTTCTTAGCTGATCATGCAGATCTGGCAGCAACAGTTGATGGGCCACAAGTGGGCTTTGCTGCCTCTTGGAAACTACATATTCAGCAAGCGCACCCATGTCACCATGCTTTAAGTAGATCTCTTGTATTTTGTCTGGGCCCAGACGTGCGATTTCTGAAAGCGACCGCATTATCGTATTAAAACCGACATTGAGTGCAAGACCAGAGCCCTTAGGAAAGATAGCCCCGGACATAAAGAGCGCAGCTGCTGCAAGCGAAGTGTCGCCGCCCCTGCTGTCCTCATCATCGTCTTTCAGCTTGAGTATATATTCTGCGATGGCAACCACCTTGGCATTTTTGCTAGCAGTCTGGCGAACCTTCTCACACATATTGACAAAGTGTGAAAATTCGCTGGCAGGCATTTCTCTTCTCAGTATATCCAATTTTCAGTTGTTCTTAAATCTCTTGCCAAAATGTCGAAATACAACCTCTGTGTGATTTTTTATGTGCCCAAGGCATCGTCTGTTCTGGCTATTGCAGTTGCAGTTGCAACACTCATACCCATTTCAATTGGACTGTCCGGCTTGGGACCGGAGATAAAGATAGGCGGAAGGCAGACGGTCGGGATCTATAACAATGCTGACAGTAGCATAGAAGATCCTCGAGGCGATGTGACACCAGTATACCAGCAGGTTGGGAATGAAGAGGTTCCAGAGGCAAGAGACTACCACGACATCTTGCGAGCCAGCGTGCAAAAGCGAGGAGAAGCATTCTTTTTCACAGTGGAGCTTGCAGGTAATCCAAATGACAACGACAAGTATGAAACGCAGTATCGATGGCATATCATCACCACCAGCCCGATAACAAATAGAGAGCAACAATATATAATTCGATTTCAGAATTCTCCTTTCGGTAGTAACTCCACTACGCAAGGGTGGTATTTTGCAGTATTTGACAGGACTGTCGGACGGTTCATCGTCCCCCCGACGAGTATCCCGGACATGACAGATAATAAAGTCGAGTTTCCCATAGAGGACTTTTATATCGGCAGCCCCTCGTCATTTTCTTATTGGGTCGATGTATCAGTAAGGATCAATGCCACCCTTGGCCAGCCAGACTACATAATGGATTATGCGCCGTAGTGATGCAAGTAGGGATTATACAACTCTCTCAGCGACTGTTATCTCTTTTTCCAGCTTGAAGCTCTTACCGGACACCTCATCAGTCACAGAATATGTTATGACATAGTCACCTACCGGAAGTGGCTGATCCTGCGGTGTAATTGTCAACGTCAAGAACATCTCGGTGTTGGGCCTATGGGAAGTAATGCTTCCAACCTGTACATCCTCTATCAACTGAAGCTCAGTGCCGTTTGCAGCAGTTATTTTATAATCAGCTGTCATGTTCATAAGGTAAAGCGTATTATTGTTGCTGCTTTCTTCGCCTATAATCTGCCTATGGGCAAAACCTACCGGCTCTACATAGAGTACAATTGTTTCGCCTGGTGCAAAGACATTGCTTCGCTCTTCGTATACGCCATATCCAGCGGCAGAGAAGGGTTTGACAAAGGTGCTAAAGGTAGCGTTAAACTCTGTTTGGTTCCAGACCGACAGGTATAGCTCCTTTGCATCCTCAATCGTCATGTTACCAGTAGCAGTTATGTTAGTAGCATTGGCGTTGGTAGTAGTCGTCGTCGTCATATTAGTAGCAGTATTGTTTGCAAGGGTCTCCGTGGTAGTGGTAGTATCATTATTAGCGGATTGAGTGAACAATGCAGTTAAATTGACTGTCTGGTTCTTCTGCTGCTGCCCAACGACTGTGATGCTAGTACCAGCAATTGTAGCAGTAAAAGCGATTACTACCATTATTATGATGATAAAAAATTTGCCATACATTGGTAGAGGGGATGCATGCATAATTCTTAATTGATCTGATGGTATTGTATACGCCAGTACTTTCAGTTTTATCTACTAAAAAAAGTCTAGTAAATGAAAACTATAAGATAAGTAAAGAAGGGCGCTTGGCGATCCTGCATCAACGACCTTGTTACAGCCTATGCCGTTAAAGTCGCAATTTGTTATATGATGCAGTTTTGTCCGCCAAGCGCTATAGTCTAGCCATAGTTTCTTGCACTACTTACCCAATATAGAGCATTAAATATATAAAAACATTTCCATTTAAATATATCTTTGAAATAAATTTAATTACAAGCAATTTTTTATCATATTATTGAGATATTATTAATATTTTAATTAGCTCAGGTTAGCCCTAAATATGCTACGCCTTTTTGATCTTAATTTTTCTTAAGCACATCATTTTTAACTCCTGAATTTTGATAAAAAAAGGTTGCCGTCATTGCTCAACTCGATAATATCATATCATCTTACCAGCTCCAGTTGCAGCAAACTGCTGTCAGGCGACGGAATAACCACATCTGATCTGACCATTAAAGGTGCATATGGAATATTTGGAGCAGCGTCAATTGATGCGCGGTCTGCCAGAAGGAATGTGCCAGCGATAGGCGACGTCGCAAGTGCTGCAAAGAACCTTGATGAATACCAGTTCCTAATTTGCTCCCTCGTCCCTTCTCTTCCGGACTCAAACCCATCAAAGATGGAACTGCAGAAATATCGTGTGGCCATCATAGCGGCGTTTGTAAAGCTGGTGTCGCTACTACCCTTGAAAAGTATACAACAGCACGATTTGGTGCAGTGGAGCAAACATGCCAAAGCGCTTCTAGAGGAAACGTCAGAGGCATACCTTAAGGCTAATTCAAATTCCAAGCTGCAGGTTGCTTCTCACAAGGATGCCTTTGAGTATTTTGGGGTTCCCGAAGAAAGGATACAAGCTGCGCTCAGAGCATTTTACGATTATGGCACATGATAGATATAAAGTAGATTATAATAACTCCACCAACAATTTTTACAGGCGTCTATATACATATGACAGTTACAGTGGCCCTGATCGAGCCCCAGTATCCCATTAATGTGGGCCATATTGCCAGGCTGATGAAAAATTTTGGCCTCAAAAGCCTGTATTTTGTCAGACCCCACTTTGATAAAGCAGAGGCAGCAAAGTATTCGACTCATGGCAACGATATCCTAGTAGCTGCCAAGACTGTGACATTGAGTCAACTGAGAAAGAAATTTGAGATACTCATAGGGACAACTGCAATTCAGGCTACCAGCAGACTCAACATTCTGCGTGAGTCAATAAGCGCAGAGCAGCTAGCCAGAATAATACAGGGCTCAAGCACCAAGGACTTTTGTATCTTGCTTGGGAGAGAATCATCGGGCCTCAACAATGAAGAATTGAATATGTGCAACCTTGTTGTCACCATTGACACAAAGACAAATTACAGGACAATGAACGTAGCCCATGCACTT
Organism: Thermoproteota archaeon; assembly: GCA_046732455.1. Lineage (GTDB taxonomy): Archaea > Thermoproteota > Nitrososphaeria > Nitrososphaerales > Nitrososphaeraceae > Nitrososphaera. Next base: position 9,059 of record JBKPNF010000137.1, read on the forward strand.
GCGATACTACTATACGAAATTTCCAAGCTACAATCAAAATTGCCAGTAAAAAAGAGCAAAAAAAGAGTTGATCTGGCTTCGCAGAAGGATATAGATCTTTTGCTCCAATATGTAAGCAAGTTAGCAGATGCCGGCAACTACGACCTGCACAAAAAGCCGTTGCTAGAAGCGGCGGCAAAGAAGCTGATGGCAAAAAGTATGCCTACAACAAAGGACATCATGCTCTTGGTGTCACTATTGAGAAAAAGTCTTCTTGCAATAGAAAGATCACGGCATAAGTAGGGGCGATGCAATAACACCACCAGAGAGCATACAATTGACCCACCTGCCCACTATATGTAGGTGGTGAGCGGGCCAACAGAATATCTCTTTTCTTGTGTTGACTTTCATTTTCTTGGAACTTATTTTTAGCTGCAAGACCAAGAGTCAGGCCGCTCTCACACACAGACAGACAAACAGGCATCCACATATACACACATCACTAACAGGAATTTTGGCAATACGGTGTGTTGCAACTAACAGCTCTCATGGCATCCTTGGATAGTATGATTGACTGCTGGTTAGTGCCTCTACTGTTTGCCAGTCCTTCCTGTTTTCAGCCTTTGCTTTTTTCCTGTGGTGTATATGTTACTGTCGTCGTAGCCATAATCCTCATTGTAGTCATTGAAGCGTGTGTTTTCCACCACTCGAGTTTTTATCTTTATTATTGTTGTAATCCGCAAGTTTATCTTTATATGATTGCTTTGCTGGGCCTTGCTCTTGTCTTGCTTGGTATCATAGTGAATAAATCTTTGAAAAATAAGCTTGTCAATATTTTACATGTTTTGTGTTAGCATAGAACAAGATTGGTAGATGACGATTTTGATCTGGTTGTCAAGATAGTTGGCAGGGGATCAAGATTTATGGCAGGGAATAGGATTGACATTATCCTTATCATGGAGCACTATGAGTTGGCACCGGATCTCAAGATATGTAGGATTCTCAATGGAATGTGGCAGGTTGCAGGCGGGCACGGCCCAATAAACCCAAAAATCGCAATAGAAGAAATGGTCAAGTATCACAATGCTGGATTCACCAGCTGGGACCTTGCAGACATTTATGGTCCTGCGGAGGACTTTATTGGTGCTTTTAGGCACAGCCTGCCAGAGCAGGAGCGGCAAAATGTTCAGGCACTGACAAAATGGGTGCCCGAACCTCAGAGGATCACCGAGCAGATCGCACAGGCAAATGTTGAAAGATCGCTTAAGCGTATGGGAGTCAGCTCTCTTGATCTAGTACAGTTTCACTGGTGGGACTACATCAACCCATACTACATTGATGCCATCAAGCACCTATCTCGCTTACGCGACGAAGCCAAGATCATCAAGAATGTGGGTCTCACCAACTTTGATACTGAACACATGCAGATAATAATGAAGGATGCGGGTCTGAAGACAGTAGTGTCAAATCAAGTTCAATACTCCATAGTTGATAGGAGGCCGGAGGTTAAGTTGGTGCGCTTTTGCCGGGACAATAATATCAGTCTGCTTGCATATGGCACAATC
>JBKPNF010000138.1:0-3260 GCA_046732455.1 Thermoproteota archaeon
CTACCCAGAAGCTAGAAAAACCACCTGCACCATCACAAGATAGTGGAACCATCACCCCTGCTGATACAAGAAATCCTTACAATGACCCAACACTACCAGGCTACAATCCTGATTTAGGTAAGAAAAAAGAAGATGTTTCTACCCAGAAGCTAGAAAAACCACCTGCACCATCACAAGTTTCTACCCAGAAGCTAGAAAAACCACCTGCACCATCACAAGATAGTGGAACCATCACCCCTGCTGATACAAGAAATCCTTACAATGACCCAACACTACCAGGCTACAATCCTGATTTAGGTAAGAAAAAAGATGATTCTAGATTACCCCCTAAAGAGTCACAACATACCGCACCTTCGTCAGAACCACAACTTGAAGAGCAATACATACAGCCACAATATCAAGGACAACCTGGGACAAAAGGAGCAGATCTAGAATACCTAGAAGTTACATATCTTAAGCAGGATCATTCCCTTAGGCGTGCAAATCTGCGTGATAGAGACTTTAGAGGAGGCCACCTGCATGGAAGAGATCTCTCGGGAGCTGACCTAGAAGGAACTAACTTGGAACAAGCAGATCTCCAAAGGTGTAACCTCAAAGGGGCTAACATGTCTAGGACTAAGATGGCACAAGCGAACCTGTATGTTGCAGAAGTTTCTAAAGCAAATCTATTTGCCGCAGACTTACGAGGAGCAGATCTTACAATGATTAATCTTTCACATGGAAAACTCATGGAAGCTAAATTGGATGACGCAAACCTGTCTAAAGCTAATCTATCAAAGGCAAACCTACACAGAGCTATTCTCAAAAGGGCTAATCTTGAAAATGCCAACTTAGAAGGAGCAGATCTATCTGGAGCAGATCTTTCTAACGTAAAGCTTGATAATGCTAATCTCTCGGGGGCAAACCTTTCTAACACAAAGGTGTCTAGAAACGCTCTCATGAGAGCTAGAATTAAGGGAAAGAACCTTAGCGAAGCTGATATTGATGAGCGAACCTGATATTGATGATATTTGATTCTTGTACGATGCGTTGTCGGCATCCTTAAACCACCAATCATGCCAATTTGACTGTCCCGAACTCTGCAGTCGCTTAAGAGCGTCCCTTGCCTGCGGGAAGTTCCTATCGATCTTTAAGCATGTTTCAAATTGTTTTAGCTCTTTCAAACCTATTTTCGCTGGCGCTAGTGGTGGTAATACAACTAGCAGCGTTTCCATAGTCCCTGGTTCTTCAACCCTGACTACTGATGCATTCTCACCAATCCAATTCAAGTTAGCATTGGCACTACAGTAACATGGACAAATTTTAGTTGATCAAGTATCAACCTGAAGCAATTATGTGATGGTGCAGGTGGTTTTTCTAGCCTCTGGGTAGAAACATCTTCTTTTTTCTTACCTAAATATTTTCATTCAGTCTCCCTGTCAAACTACTACCATAGTGATTCAGATTTTTTTAAATTAACAATATTAGCAAGTCTATAAGCCGATGATGGCAAAAGTTCCTCTCAACTTGGACTTGAAAGCACAAACTTCAACAACTGACAATCATGACACGCCTGTAACATCCTTATAGAGGAGAGAGGTGGTTGATCCTCTAAATTCTAGAGAGGAATATGTGTTATCTATGCGCCAACCAATCAACCAATCAATCCTTATTGGCTACCTTTAGGATACGCATTAATTCTATCAGTCGCTGCATAGTTTGAGGATGAAGGTGGTGCTCCATGCTTTCGGCGTCTTCGTTTGCAATCTTTTCACTTACTCCAATCATTTTTAGAAACTCTGACAACACACTGTGTCTATCGTGTATGATCTTTGCTATGTCCGTTCCCTTCTCTGTTAGCCTGATACCACGATATTTTTCATAATCTAGCAGGCCACTCTGATCCAGCCGACGCATCATCGTAGTCACGCTTGGAGGCCGGACATTAAGATATTCTGCAACATCGGCCAAAGTGGCATAGCCTTTATACTGAGCAAGCTCATAGATAATTTCTAGGTAATCTTCCATCCTAAATGTACAATCTGGCCTTCTGGCATTGTTTGCACCTCTGATTGAGGAAAGCCGACTATTATTATTATTATTATTATTATTATTATTATTAGAGCCATTGCTACTGCTGTTATTTCTTAAATGAATTCTCTTTGAATGAAGCTTTAGGTTTTCTTGCCTGTTGTTAGTCTCTAGTGTTGTTGAATCCTTCTGCATTTTAATCACGATGGGACCATCAATCCTGTTACATACATTATTGCCATGCCTGCGGCAAATCCTGCAATTATTGACGCATCTGACATTATTTTGCCTCCGCCATCCTGTGCCTTAGCCATCCCCTGGTATATCAAAAAGACAACTTGGAATATCGCACCCGCTCCTATTGACAGGAATATTATCGCAGCAATAGGAGAATAAACAAATCCTCCGATCCAGGTGCCAAAAATAGTTGGGACACCGGCTATTAGACCCATGATGATCAATTTGACTACCATTCTCCTTACTCTTGTCTTGGCAAGTGGGGAGACTATTGCAAAACCTTCCGTGGTATTATGAAGCATAAATCCTACTATAAGGAACGTACCTAGAGCAATTTCTCCAACGACAACGGAAGCCCCTATGGCTAGCCCTTCTCCAAAGTTGTGAAGTCCAATTCCAATTGATATCATCATTGCCATCGCTACAGGCTTGACAACTAGGTGTTGTTGTTTTTGTTGTTGTTGTTGCTGCTGCTGATCCAGAGTTTTTTTTGCTTGGATTGCATGTATAGAGTCATCTGAAGACAATTCATCGACTCCTTCTACTTGTTCTTTTTCTTCTTTTCCGGATTTGCTGCGTTCTCCGAGCTTCGCAGAAGCATACATCAATGAAAGAAATGAAAGTATTGTTACCAAGGCAATCAAAATCTGACCGTTGAAGACTGCTGCTACACTTTCTGCAGCGATCCCATTGCCCTCCACTAGAGCATCAATTCCCAAGAAGACCAACAAACCCAGAGTTAGGCTGAGAAAGAATCTGTACTTTCGAAGACTGAGCCTCTTGATAAATGGAAGCCATAAGAGTCCCGCCAACACTGGTATGACACCTACATAGGTTCCTATAAGCGCAAAGAATGCTGCCTGTTTAGTATCCGGAGTTGGAGCAGGAGCAGCTGCATTGACAGCCTTGCTGAACCTTGTGCCCTCAGAGCTGGTCACACCTATCTCATAAGGCTCTCCTTTATTCCAAGGGAATGGAATTATCACTTTCGCTTCTGCAAGCCTAGCCAATTG
>JBKPNF010000139.1:0-4822 GCA_046732455.1 Thermoproteota archaeon
CTTTAGAGCAGCGGAGCTATTGGTACATTAAAGGGAGGTCGTGACATGTTATAGTACTAATGCTTGCACCTCTTCTTCTTCTTCTTCTTCTTCTTGTAACAGCATTAACATGGTTCCATAATCCCATTTAACATCATCCTCTATGGCAGTTATAGGCATGCGGTATAGAAGCAGAACCGAGATAATCACCCAGATTCTAGAGATTGTCAATAATGGCAGCAGCGATGCTTATAGTGGCGCTACGCAGACCAAAATCATGTATAAGGCCTTTCTTAGCTATGCCCAATTAAAAGAGTATCTGACGGTTCTAACTAAAAGTGACTTGCTTAGGTATGACGGACAAACCCGCAGATTCAAAGCTACTGAAAAAGGTCTTAGCCTTCTTCAGGCCTACGATCAGATCGAGCAGCTAATGAAGGACCAGAGGACATAGGCCCGTAGAAGCCGCTCAAGTGCAATTCTAAACGATGACTAATATTCTCTCCGTTCTATGCTATTCCAATAACAACCGCCTCAATCCCCAATAAAGGGGTTCCCGGATAAAGAGTTCTCTAAACACCAGCTACAACCGGGGAAAAGGGAGAGCAGGCACACGTATACAGAACTGCTATTTGATATCTCTAGCCCTCAGAACATAAAGCGTGATATTTTTCGTCAATAGTTTCTCTGTGGCTATCAGCATCATCATCACCACCACCACCACCACCCACATAGACATCTCGTAATCTTGAAAATAAATCTCTCTTATAGCGCAGGGAAGAGTTTCCTGTTTCCCCTTATGATTAAATTCATTCCTTCTATTAAATTTTCTATACCGAGCGAGTTTAGGTCAGTCTGCAAATAGTTTCTTCATTTTCCAGCCACGTATGATTACCATGCTTTGTATTGCTCAGCTGGCCTCTTCAAAGCCACAATGTTTTAATCCTCTAGTTATCAGACAATCTGATTTGAGTCCCTGGCAAGTATGTGGTAGAGTAGGGTCATGGTCTCTTCTTATGAATCTTGGTTATGAGGCACTCTCTAACCAAACGATGAACTCCTGCAGTTGGCAGGTCTAGCTTTCGTTGAAAGAATAGGGATGTCAGCGACGATGAGGACATTGATGGCAGACTACTATTAGCGTCAATACTATTATTTGCGTTTTGTATATCTCGTAAATAAATGTCAAAGCCTTCTTCTCTCATATGTAAGAAACAAGAACCTGTTAACGATGTAGATTATTATTTTATACTATGGTAGGCAGTCTAAAGCGTGTCCAAATCACAAAATGACAAGGTCAAAGATAAGCCGCCTAAAATTGGCGACATAGAAGTCCCAAAGATAGACGACAAGGCAGGCATACACTCTACCTCTGACAGTGCCAGACACATAGAGCGAGCACAAGAAAAAAAGGTAGAAGTAACAGGGGGAAACGAGACAGGTTCCTGGCAAATAAAGGAAAAGGAGGAGATCTGACAAAAAGATGTCTTCTTCTTCTCCAGAAGCAGAGCTTACGCCAAACGCTAATCAAAAAATTGTTCAATATTTGAATGATGCCTTAGCAATGGAAAATGCAGCAGAAGACCGAATACAATTAAGGCTACAAGAGACCATAGTAGATGATACAAGGATACAATTGCAAGACCATCTTGATGAGACACGAAACCAGAGGGATAGATTAAAGCAGATTATTACAAGTCATGGCGGTGAACCTACACAGGCCAAAGCGGACTTGCCAAATCTCAAACCAAATACTATAGATCTAGTTAGAGAAGATGTGCCGTCTTCATCAACTAACGACTCAGGTAACAATGCAGCAGCACCCCCCAATCCGCAAGGCAATCCTTCAGTAAAAATGATAGTAGAAGAAACTGACAATATAAGACTAGCCGCTGAAAAGGAACTTATTCAGACGGAGCGGGATGCCATAATAGAGTATGCAGAGACCGTAAAATACAAGATGCTGATGGAAATAGCTAAAAAGGTAGGTGCTATGGATGCTGTGCTCGTTATTGACCAGAACCTGAAAGAAGATGAGCAAATGGCAAATTGGATCATTGCAAATATACCGGCAATGCTGAGGAAGCTATGGGCACAGATTGAGGTGTCCGCAGGGGCAAGGACCATTCCTGAAGCTTAATTAGAAGAGGAAAATCGAGTATAACAGGGTCCGGTGGCTTGTTACTATTCATAAAAAAATATTATTAATAATATTAATAATATCAAATACTTGTTTCTTAGTTAGTCATAAGGAGCAGAGCTGGTATATCTTTTTATTATTGTACGGAGGTGACAGTAATTCCTCTGGGGAGCGAAGTTGGACTGACACCCTGCGGTGTTGCCTGACCCAGCTGTTTATGAAATTGACGGACACCAGAAGTGATAACTATCTCGTCCAAAAACATCTGCAGAATATACAACAACCTTAAGAATACCAATGTAACTATTCTGCAAGCAGAGCCAACAAGACCCGCCACTCGATCAGAACATTAGCAAGACTTTATACGAATCTGATTCTAAAATACTCTGTTAGTTGTAATGCTTGCCTGACGCAGTTGCTCAATTCTTATCAATATAACTAGAATAGCTACCAAAAAGTGTCTGCCAGGTGATGTAATCACCATCTTATACTAAGATTATGCCAATCTTCTATATACTCATTCTGCAGCTTAATGGTATCAAATATGACGTCAAAGTATATCCGCAGATATAGATATAGAAATAGAATTGATATCATTGCTCATTTGCTAGATGCAGCAAGTAGTCCTACAACCAAGACTAAGATGATGTATAAGGCAATGCTTTCTTACGAGCAACTAAAAGAATACTTGCTAATGCTAACAGAGAATGATCTTATTGGATATGATAAGCCTACTCAAAGGTTTACAACCACCGAAAAGGGATTTCAGTTCATGAAAATGTACGAAGACATAACCAAATTGATAAGTGCAATGGCAACAAAATAGCAGCAAAAGAAGAAAAAATTAGTATAATCTTCCCCTACTGAGAAGCATGCAAAAGATGACTTTTCCCGATCTCTTAGAGGTTTATCGTGAGACGTCACATGTTAAAAATCAAATTTCTCTGCTGAAAGGCCGACAACACACAACACACTAGCCGGTCACGATATACCACTCCTGAGGCCGACACCCTGCCTTCCGTTTTTCGGGAAATAGATAATGCGCCTATCAAATGGACTTATACACTTCTCTTAGGTGTCCTCAAAAAAAACAGGCATACGGGAGTCAGGGTGAGGATTACAGTCAGGGCATTCTTCAAAGCAGAGCCTACCGTCGCTTTCTACTGCCAATATCAACGCCGTTCCCTTGCAGGTCTGGCAGACAAACATATCGCTTATCTCACGTTATCATATTATGGTATACCTAACATAAAGCTTTTTTGGTCCAAAAGAGAGAGTTATATTATATTATTATATATGAAAATACAGAATATTTAACTAATCTTCTGGTGATCAATTTCAGGCTACACCTCGTCCTATTGGTAAGATGTTAGAGTTGCGCCTAGACCTGTTTGAGGAGGCAAAAAAGAGATAGTCAGTAGGTACATCAGTCAATCCTGGGAGACTTGTCAGACGGGCTCAATATGCGAGAATCCTCTTCCTGCAGCAGGTTCTTAATGCAAAGCAAGCCACACTGCCGACCTTGGAATCGAGAGTCTTATAGCAAAGCTACCGAAACTGGTGGCTTTTCCGCCAAATTTAAGTGCCCTTTCCCTCATTGCGGAAGGGGTTGACGAACTCTGGGAAGAATACCAGCTAAGCTCTGCCGCTAGTCAAATTGATGACGGGCGCGGCCTGGTGGCAGAGCATTGCTTCTGGGTGTGCAAGGAATTAACATTGGCATAGGATTCCTATGTCCAGTTGAACCCGCTTTAAGTCAGAAGTAGAAGAATCGGATCAATATCTGTAGCATCTGAAGATGCAATTGAGACGAGCTTGGTAACAATTATTTCCCCCCCCATAAGCAAAGATATCTATGAAGACCTTTCGCCTTGGACACTAATTAGACCTTTTATTGAGGAGTGGAATCAATGGGTCATAAATGAAGGCGAGAGGCGCAAGTTGAGCAACTGAGGATTGCGCTAGAACTGCCATGAGACAACGAAGAGATCACGACTTTGTTTGTTTCTTTGACGAGTCAATCAGCGGAGTATATCCATAGTTATTTTGCTTGCAAGCAAAATAAATGATCGAATAATTAGAGAAGCAAGAGAAGGTTATAGAAAGTAAGTAATCTGTTCAAATGATGAAATAAAGAGGTACCTCGCAGCAGCAGCAGCTCTTTGACAAATAGGATCATCATTCACGGACTTCGTTGGTCCCTGAGTTGAGTGTTTACTTTTCTTTAAATATCTTAAGCTTGCCTGCTCCTTCGGGAGTTACCACTAAACGGTCTTTCATTCTCTCGAGATATTCCGCCAAGTAGTCCTCAGCTTCTTTCAATGTCTCAAACTTGGCTTCACCCCTAAATGAGCCGTTCTTGTCTATAAGGCTCACCGCACTCCACAGCCCGTTTCTGCCAAGCTTTTTGACTACAAACATGGTGTTACCTATGCTCCTACACGGGGCAGATATTTAAGACAGCGGTTTGTGCTCCATTTGGCATTCCTGTCACATGTCCTTTGCTGCTAGTCTGATTCACGGAACCAACAGCTTAATTAAAAACTTCCAAATGTTATAGGACGACTTGACAAATTCAGAAGCCAGGTTTACGATTAATGTCAGGGAGGGAGTGGTTGAACTTGAAGGCAAAGAGAGCTTTGTAGACAAGCACCTTGAAAAATTTGAAGAAATTTTCAAGATGGCAGTGAAGGAAGCAATAAC
>JBKPNF010000140.1:0-12909 GCA_046732455.1 Thermoproteota archaeon
CTCCGGGCAAAAGGAACATGAAACAGACTTTATATACACATACACATACATTCTTCCCAATAGATCACCTAGTGATCATCGTCCTTATCATCGATTTTCGCCACATGAAAATACCCAAAATTGCTAGCCAAGCAAGAGAAGTGATTGTCGAGACGTCTCCCACTATTGGTTGATTGGCAAACCCAACGTAGGCGATACCCACACCAAAAATAATGGTAAATATACCTGCAAATATTCCCAATCCTCCAATCCATCTCTTGAGAATGCCACTCACCGCAATTGAGGTGCCAAAGATAACTGCAACTGAGCCTTGGAGAATCCGAAAGATGCTATTAGTGCCAATCTCAATCCACCTGATCCCTTCTGCAACTCGAAAGGCGGCTGCCTTTTCATCAGCAGGGGCGGCAGCCCAAGAATCAACCGCCCTCTTTAGGGCGATTCCGTCAACAGCTTGGATAATGGCAAAAGTACTGGCAGCGAGTATTGCGGTAGCAAGACCCAGCAATGCAAGTGCTCTAGCAGTACCAGATTGTGAGCTCTCAAGCAAGCGGTGAAGCGCTACAAATCCACCAGCAAAAACTAACATAACGCCGGCAAACTGACCAATATGCGCTGCTATCCAAGTCTGACTAGCTGCATATTCAGCAAATACAAGAGGATGGTTTGTTAGAGGTTGACTGGAAGGGTGGAATATGGTAGATACAATGATGATGGCAAGACCTGCGAGGAATGCAACTGATCCCATCCGAAGCAGGGGACGCTCAAATTCAGGTGTGCTTGGCTGCAACCTGGCGCTAGTCACCCGAATTATCCTTGAATAACATCCGCACAACTAACAGTCCTAGACAATCTTATAATCTTAGCGAATTATGGTTCTGTAACGTCATAGGCTCATCATCTTCAAGCTGTAATAACAAGTCAGATCATGAATTGCACATTTTCACCTACTGCTATGAACTACTACTGTTGTTGTACCTTCATTATAACATCTCAGGTAAGGATTATTAGGACAGTTATCTGAAGCATCAGATAGTCCATCATCATCATCATCACTATCACCATCACCATCTGTATCTTGTGAGCTCCCAGCCATAGAAGAAGAAGACTGTGTTGTCCCACCTCCTCCCGAACATTCAACCCCACCGTAAAAGTCTCCGAATTTTCCCTCAGTGCCCGTATTGGCGCTAACAGGGTTGTCATCGGATGTACTACATGATGTATATATTCCAAGGAGATCATCTGTAGAAACACAAATAGAACCACTGTTAGGAACACGATCTACTCTATAAAATAAAGCAAGACTCCCTCCCCCACTGTTACTGGTAAATGTTCCATCGTGTATTTTGCCACTATACAATATTTGTCCATCCTGCCTAGAGGTTACTTGAAATGTTCCATTAGTTATTTTCATAGGTTGGGAATCAGAAGAAGAAGCAGTTCCTTGTGCATCAAAAGTTAGCTCAGCACTGGTTCCAGAGCAGATAATAGTGCCATCAGCTGGTTCTGTGGTTCGGATACTTACGCCACTGCTTTGAGCTTGTACTGGTATAACGTTAAAGAGTAGTGGACTAGTCGTCAGCAGCAGGAGGAGGAGGATTGCAGCAGAAAATGTCAGTGATATCGATTTTTTTCCCAAATACGGAATATTTAGCAAGATCTTGCTGTAATATGGTCTGGATTTATTTAACCCTTTTTCTTTGGGTACTGTCAGTTCAACGTTCACTTGTATATGTATTGTGAGCCGATAAAGTGACAGAATCCAAATTATGACTCTGTTAACTTAAAAGCTCACTGCCTAAAATCTTGTATCTGTTAACTGTCGGTTCAAGGCGACCAGTATAACAATAAATGACAAGAATGTAGAATATGAAAACACATGCAAGTGGATAACACAGCTAGCAACGATAAAGAGAAGCGACTTGCTAGACAACGGGAAACAATTGACAAGGTAATTAATTGGTTAAGAGAGGAAGGAATGAACCCGGTAGACGAAACACACCTGTATGAAGGTGCAAACTATTTTGCCAGAATCGTCACTAGTGAAGGTAAGCCAACGACAGAGAGTGGAGAAATAGTAGGTGAGGAAAGTTTTCACGTCCTTTTCCCAAAAGATAAAATTGATAGCGTAACTATTTCAGAAGTCATTAAATTAGATCGTCAGACTCAAAAATCGTATGAATCGCTAGGTGCTACAGATCAAGGAATTTTACAACAAAATAGATTTTACTTTGACCTTCAGCTCGCATTACATCAAAAGAATGTATTTTTTGAATTTGAAGACAACGTTAGAAAATTGCGAACTCTAAAAGTCTATAAAGTGGTGTTCTTCGATGGACTAACAAAGGATAAGTTTTTTGATACATACATTACGGTTGATAATGCTGTTGCAATTGCTCGAATAAAACTTGGTCAGCTTCAAGACGAAATTTTGCCCTCTAATGCAGGTCAAACAGAAGAAGATAACAGCGATTTGAAGTGAGATGGATTGAAGGAGTTTCTTAATTCAGGATTCCCTTTTCTTGAATGATAATTCCCAGAGAGATTGCAGTAACTTTTCTTCTTGCTTTTCCTTACCTGTCATGTTTCTTGAATACGGTGGGGGTTGAATTAGGCTACTAATAATACACTGTAGAAGTAATGACTCTGTAAACTTATCGAGATACACCTTCATTTCCAGTGGGTGTGAACTGTCGGGACATGAATCTCTAACAGCGTGTATTCTAATCACAAGAAGAAATAATCAGACTTCTTGTATGCCGATATGCTCCCACATTTAAGACATCGTTCACTCTTCTCGTGAATCTTAGCAGTTCTAAAATTAGATGTGTCCATTTGGATAATAGATGGATGCTCGTGACCACAATCTCGGCATTTTATCATCATTATTGAGGTTGACAAATCCACTACTGCTATTATCCTTCCTTCCTCAAGTTAGACTCTCACATCCTGTTATTTTACTACAGTAGCATTTACTCTCTATAGCTTTTTTTGATAAAACTGTTCGGCTCTTCGAAAAATCAGATTTAGAACAGGGGCGTTAAGTATTTCGAAGAATATAAACGATTTATGAAAGGATTCTGTCACTTTATCGGCTCATAATTTATCCAAGCGAGATATTGAACTGATAGAATCCCAAAAAAGAAAAAGGGTTAAATAAATCCAGACCATATTACAGCAAGATCTTGCTAGATACCGTATTTGAGAAACAAAATATCGATTTCACTTGCATTATCTGCAATCCTGATGCGGTTAGCTAGTTCACTACCACTCTCTAACTTTCTTCAACCACTACAGGCTCAAACCCCTATGACTATCCGCACACCAACACCAGCTGATGGCATCCTGACCGATGGACCCCCAGCTACGATAACTTTTGATGTAAAAGGAACTGTTGTTAATCCTCTCCGTTTGGATATAACTAATGGAACATTTCAAGTAACCTCTAAGCAAGATGGAAAAATATTGCAAAGTGGCTCTATCTCCAGTGTATCGAGTTGTTGCCTTACCAATCTCACCGGCGGAGAGGAATTTAGTCTAGGTAGTGGAACAGGAGATCCCTCTAACCCTCTCATAATAACTACACGATGTAGTACATTGGCTACAAACAGCATCTTTGTATTCTATCTCGCTGGGGCGAGCCCGTATTATCTAGATTTTATATATATTCAGATTAAGTTAGCATTCTGATCATTAAATCAAGAATATCTTTCCCCACTACTTAAAAATGCCAATTCAGAAGCATATCTAGATCGAGGGGCTATTGTGGGTTGGGGCAGCAGCATCAGTACTATGATGGTATGCTTGACATTCTTGCGTCCTCTTCGAGGAGGAGAAAGAGGAGGACAAGGAGGTCTTTAAAGAGATTCAACATGAAGGGATATAGCTCAAAATTTGTAGGCGTACTATACCAGTCAATCAGTCGCCTAAAAGAAGCTCTTTTTTGTCTGTGCCCCGGCTTGCAATCATTTTGTTGTAATAGAGAGGAGATTCGCAACTTGCTTATTACATATATTACAAACGCCATTGTGTGGGTCTCGGTCTACAGTAGTTACCTCCCTACTCCTGTAAAGGTAGTTTGGGTCATACTTTCCTCTTATTATCGTCGTTCTTTTGATGATGATGCTTCTTGTAAAAGTCAAGTAGCATCTCCATGACCTGAGGGTATGGGGAATGAAATCCACCAGGGGATGCCTGCCTCTTTGCAAAGTCTTTTTAGATTGTCCCCAAAGTATAGGGGGTTGCTGCTTTTACTATGATGTTTTGTAAACTTGGTAATAGACTTCTTTGATGATTTCTGCCAATGCCTGAAGCTCCTCGTTGTCATTGAGGTCATTTTGTCACCTAGGTTCTATGACTAATGACTTTAGTTTATTTTGCCAATACTCTTTCTTGAAAGCTACAGCTATTGGTGTCATAAAGGCTAGCAACATTCCAGTCCGGCACGGAAATTTAAGAAAATCAGGAGATAACCGGGTATGTAATACGCGGAAGAATTAGAAGTTCCCTATCTACTGCTCCATTTAAGTTTCCATGATAGTATTACAGATTGAATTGGCGGGGTCACATAACCATCTTTGGTAGCAGTATTATTTGGCTCGGGGCTCAAAGAAAGCCATCTATGCTGCACTATTTGGAAACCTAGGGATAGCCATAGCCAAATTCATAGCTGCAATATTTACAGGTAGTACAGCTACGTGGGCTGAAGCATATCACTCTTCTTCAGATACGTTTAATCAGGTATTGTTGCTAGTTGGGCTTAAGACTAGTCAGAAGGCAGCTACAGAGCGTCATCCCTTTGGTTACGGTAAAGAACAATTCTTCTGGTCATTTATTGTTGCTACCATGCTGTTTGGAATATCTGGGATATTGTCATTTCAGCAAGGTATTGGCTCTTTTCTTGCTGGCTTTCATACTATTGAAAAAGCAAACATCAGCTATGTCATATTGGCAATCTCTGCTGTGTTTGAAGGGAATGCCCTAAGGGTTGCTTTTTCTCTATTTAGAAAAACAATTGAGGCAAAGGGGGAGAGGCTAAGCCTCAAGACGCTTGTCAAGGAGTTTCAGGAGGGCAAGGATCCAAGCGTACTGACTGTGATGGTTGAAGATACTGCAGCGCTTTTGGGTATTGCAATAGCAGCTATTGGGATCTTTTTATCGCAGATGACTGGAAACACCATCTACGATGCAATAAGTTCACTTGCCATTGGAGCTATTCTGATGGTTTTTGCTGCATTTTTAGCCAACGAAAATAAAGGATTGCTTATAGGCGAGGGAATATCCAGAAGAGAATACAGAAGAATATCAGACCTTGTTTTGCAAATTCCATAAGTTAACCACATAGTCAGCCTCAGAACTATGCACTTTGCACCCGAAGATGTACTTGTAGCAATGGAAGTTAATCTTAAAGATGGACTGGATACTGACAGAATAGAAGTAATCATTGATAAAATAGAGCAGCAGGTAAGACAGGTTCTTCCTTATATTAACCCGTCGAAGATCTACATAGAGCTGGAACAAGATAGTTGTCCGGTTGATTTTAGAAGGAAGATAAAGGATAGAAAGGGAGGAGGAGAAGGTGGAGGAGGAGGCTTTGAAGATTCCTCATCGCTTTAATGTAACCGATATACTACTATAAAGCATCGCTCTTGCAGTTTGAGACGATCAATGGTTCTGCAAATGAAAAATTTCTGTTACGATGGAATAATAGCGCGATCAACATCTAGCCATATCGCGGTTGTCAATTTCATATAATAATTAATTTTGTGAGGTGTTTATTGTAATATTCTCACTGTACCCATTGTATATATGAAGGGCACCTCTGCCGAGTAGAGAGTAAAATGATAAAGTATGAGGAGGGTAGAGCCCCCTAATGTACTAATATCACATTTTTCTGTTTTGCAGTCGGGGCAATTTTTTGCAACAACGGTGAGTCGAAGACTAAAGCGATCGTATTATAGAACTGGTTGGCTTTATCTTTTAGGTGTTATTTTTCACTCGTTACAAATCAGACAAATTAAGCAATTTGTTCTTAGCTTATGGTTTTCAGCTAATAAAATCATCTAACACCAGGGGGGTTCTTACAGCTCTTTGAGATGCACGCACTCCGATAACCACAACCACAACCACCGCCATTTTCCCAATCAAAAGTGAGATAAAGTCTGGATGAGGAGTTGAGTCTGCGCCTGATATATAGCTGATATGATAGTCATGTCAGATATGACTATTCTATACCTTAGTCACTTTCATTTTTTGTTGTTATTGCTGTGATTCTGGAGATATCCTCATTATCTTTCCCGCATGATACAACAAGAGATAGAGATTTCCATCAGGTCCAACTTCAATATCTGAAATGGCTCTAAATCCCGTCCCAAATACTACACTGCTCAGCTCATCTTCATTGTCTGCCACTTTATCCTCCAGCACTCCATCGCCAAGCATCAAACCTGTTCTATCTTCGTTTAGATCAAAATGATATAGCCTGCCATTGTTTATGTCCCCTACAAATATGTCGTTCTGGTATTGCTCGCCAAGTTGTGTGGAATTGTAGAATTTGATAGCTGTCGGTCCTACTGTGGTATTCCATGTAAATTCGGGGTCCCTATACTCCCCTCTTCCGTCAAAGTCAACTAGGTCGTCTTCTAAGTCAACGTCCTCATTCTCTTCTCTTGAAGCCGGTCCTTGTATGTCCGCCCAACCGCTGTTAAAACCCTGCAACACAAGGTTAATCTCATCATCAATATTCCGCCCATTTTCTGTATCCCATAGATAACCTGTTACCGGGTCAAAGTCCATGCCAAAAGAATTCCTTATACCATAGGCGAAATAGTAAGGTAACATTCCAATGTCCTCACTACTCTCCTCCTCATCATCATCTTCTTCATCACCATTGTCTTCATCTTCCTCAGCACCACCACCGTTTACTTGCTCGACAAGTGTGGGATTTGGTAATGGATTGCCCTCAGAGTCAACTACCAGTATGCCGCTTGTTCCATCCGATGGCGGACCGTCCTCATAATTCTGACTTTGAGTCTCATGGTGATCTAGATCCCCTATCATTAGATAGACGATTGTACCGTTATTATTCTGATTCTGACTCTGACTAACTAACAGCGGACCAGCTTGGTAACGAGGACCTGGTCTTGCGGGAAGGTCTAACAAGAGTTTTGGATTTATGAGCTTCAGAGAACCCGTAAAGGGATCTTGCGCTAGCTCGTATCTGTAAAGACGGTTGCCTGCTGGTACTACTCCTGCTGCGTCATCCCCATCTTGTCCGCCTCCAGACTCTGTGAAATAGAGGAAAACATATGTGGTGGTTTCGTTTTGCTTGGCAACAGCCATCCCAAGCAAGCCCCTTTCGTTTGTATTATTATCATTTGCAACGGCAACATCAACTAGAGGCTCTGGTTGAATCACGCCTTCAATTACCCTTCGTACAGTGCCATTGTCCTTCTCAGTCACTATGATGTCATCGCTAGAATTACCTAAGAAGGCCATTGCTGTAGGTCTCTTCAAACCTGTTGCAACCGTTTCTATTCTAAGATCTGGGTCTGATAGAGCAGGTGGACTTTGATCTGCTAATGTTAGCTGCGAAACACCAGGCTGCTGAGTGACCTGACCAAAAACTAGAGGGATGTTTAACAACAATGATGCAATGGAGAGAAACAACACTTCAGCTAATACCAGTGGTGCTACTGTCCTATGCAATGCAACAGTCCAGTATAGGGACAGGAGTTAGTAGGATAAATGGATTGTGTAGTACATGTCTATAAAAATAAATTTGATATAGAACAACTGGATAATAATAGCAAACCTAAAGAACACAGGGTGACGTTCACTGTGCTTTAAATCATCCGAAGCCGACTTTTTACTTTTCCATTTCCTTGTTCCGCTTATGCTCCTTCCACTCTAGTTAGTTATCGAGTAAAAAATTGTCGATGCATCCTATATGTGAAAGTGTTAGAAGATGGATTCAAAATGATGACTCACAATTTCTGAGTATAAAAAATCGGGGGTTTATGAAGATGAGTTGACTGTAATGCTGTCACCATCGCTCAATGTCGTCCTATAAGGTTGAATGTCTGTATTATAGAACTCTCCTTCTTCATTGTCGTCGTCATCATCATTACTTTCTCCTTCTGTCACTTGGATTGTCCCTGAATTTGCAATTTCTATGATATTGCCTGTTTGCGAATCATCCCCAGATATGACGGCATTATCGAAATGTTGCCCTCTTATCATAATACTTGAGTCTCCCAATATGCGGTATTCTCTTGATTCTATATCTGAAAATGTGGTGTTTTGCACGATATTGTTATGACTTCTTGTTGCTCTGATACCAATTTCAGAGTCAGATATGGCGTTATCATAGACTAGATTTCCTTCCGTCATGCCATCATCTGCTAGTTCAGGATTTAACAGACGTATTCCTTCCCCAGTTGCTCCTTCAATTGTATTGTTGTATACTTGATTATTTGGTGATTCTGATAGGAGTATTCCTGTCTCTGCATTAATGACATGGTTATTTCTTGCAATTGAATCAGTCATATTTCTTGAGAAGAAAATTGCAGCCCTAGTTGTATCCTGTATCAAATTTCCCTCAATGAGAATATCCCAGCACCTGTCTGAGCAGATTGGACCTATTGGGTTGTCATGAATCCAATTATTTGTAATATTCATATCATGAGTTGTAGTGTGAGGGTCTAAAGAATATTTGATATTGTTATAATACTCGTTACCATCAACTGTAATGTTGTATGCTCCATTAGAGAAAAATGCCATCCACATATCGTGAAACTTGCTGCTTCTCACAAGCATGTCATGTGTTGGTCCTCCCCCTCCTAAAAGGTCAAATCCCCTTCGTCCAGGTTCAACAAATCCCAGATATCCAAATTCCGAATTTAATATTTGGGAACCTTCACTTGCAGCAAATTGCACATAGCCACGGGGAATAGTGCCATTGATATTTTGTTGGATAACATCGTCATCTGAGGTATCCCATGATGTTATTCTTACACCATTTATTAGAATGGTCCCATAAACTATTATCCCATTTGCACCAGCAATCTTTAGGTAAAGCAGCCCATCCTGATTTGAAGTCATTTGAAATGTGATACCATCTGCTACTTCTAAGTTAGCGCTTAGAATGTATTCGCCATTTCCCAGATTCTCAATTACATCAGGGTCGTTATTATTAATGGTCTGGACAACGTCTAGGAACGAAGCATTGCAGTTAATGGTAATGGTGTTTTCTGCTTCATCAAAATCTATACATCCTCCCTCTCCTGCTTCGGCGGCATGTTGCTGCTCCGCATATGGTATTATATCTGTTATAAGGAAAAGAATAAGAAGAACAGCAGCGGCTAGAGTGACAAAATTCCTGCTAGGAAGAGTCATCAATTGCTATTTTGAATTAAGTAAAGGTTCTCAAATTTAAATTTATTTCCGTTCTGCTTCTTCTTCTCTGCAAGACCTAAGGAACCTATGAAATTACAGAAATTATAGTTATACAAAAATGATTCAACGGTAAAAACACTGCTCTAGAGATATCCTTCATAATGGTTAATATTTTCCAAAACCTTTCCGGCTACTGAGAGAGTATAGAGGACATCAATGAATCTAAGGAATAATTAAATCCTTTTTCCTATTGATTGAGTATCTTTTTCTAATTTTACAAGAGATAGTCATCTAAAAGGATTCTGATTGCAAAAAAATTTTTTAATTTATGGAACTCTAAAACTATATGAGACCCCTTATAAGAGATAGCTTACAACTGCAGTATATCCCAACGGTATGAGAACATCATTGAGAAAAATGTCATTATCATCAATAGTAATGGTTCTCACGATAGTGGCGATGACTATATCGCCGACGGTGTTTGCTGCTACTACACCTGTGGCATTTGGTGAACTGACTGTGATTGATTCAGAACAGACAGTTACAGTAACAAATGGTAGTGATCAGAATAACGCTACTACTGACAGACACATAAGCTCGCTAAGAATAACTCAAAGTCCGGAAAATGGATTAGATGTAGAGTGTGGAGGTGACTTGAAGTGTGAAATATTGAATAACAATACAGCAGTTGCTACTACTTCTGGGCAAAATACTACTACTAGGATTACTAGTGCCCTTACTGCTCTTAATCAATCACTTGCCCAATCACTCAATCAATCAAGCATAATACCATTTGGTAATAATGACTTTGGTATGCTAAACGAACGAGATCTTGACTCTAAGATAGAAGGATTGATTGACCGGATACTCAATGAGACATTGGGTGATCTGCAGTCACCTCTGCAAACCCCACCAGACTTGCTATCTGTATCTGTTTAAAAAGTAACTGCTACTTTTTTTGTATCTTTATTCTCCTAGCTGTTCTCTCTATGTATTCATCTATTTTTTGGGGTTTTGATATTGAACCATTGATTTCATCGTGAGGGTGGTTTGGTTTGTTCCTTTCATAGAAGGAGCGATAATAAGCTGCTGTTAGCTTTAAGGTTTTATATCCTGAGGGCAGGTTCTGCGAGACGCAGAGCTGAGAATTGAGATGAACTAAATATGAAAATCATACAGCGAAAGGCAGTGCAAATGCAAACGTTGCACCTTTTCCATTATCATTATTTTCAGCCCATATTCTGCCGCCATGGCCATCTATGATGCTTTTCGGTATGAAAAGCCCAAGCCCAGTCCCTTTATCGGATTTGCTCACAAACTTTGTAAATAATCTTGGGATTATTGATGGCTCAATACCTGGACCTTCATCCTTTACGCTTACAATAACTTGATTATTGTCTGCTATATTCTTGCTCTTTCCCTTCGTTAACTGTACTAATATCTCCCCCGCTTTTGTAAACTTTATGGCATTAGTCAATAAATTAGATGTAACCTGTATTATCCTGTTCTTGTCCGCAATGACCCATACGTCGCCATTACTTCTGTAATCTAGCTTTATTCCGGTATCGTCTCTTAGCTGGGTGCTAAAGTCCTGTAAGACATGAAAAATGAGCTAGTGTAGATTAAAAGTTTCCTTGTAGATTTTCATACTGCCGCTTTCAATTCGTGTTACATCAAGTATATCTTCATGGAGCTGTTCCAGCCGCTTTGCGTTTCTCAATATTATATCTAGGAATCTGATTTGTGTAGAATCAGATATCTGGTCTTTCAAAACTTGTGCAAGACCTAGAATAGGTTGAATTGGAGTCCGTAACTCGTGTGCAGCAATATTCAGAAATTCTTTTTGCATTTTGTCGTGTGACTTGAGCTGCTGATAAAGCTGCCTTGTTTCTTCATACATGTATGTTTGATTCCAAAGACCCTCAAAGATTGAAACATATGACAAGACTGTTGGTTTACTGTTTGAATACGTACCCAATCCAATAGCCTCAAACATGGTCTCCTTGGAATCTCTTCAATTCGGCGGAGAGCAAGGATGTCCTGTCCACAATCAATATTGAGATGTTGATCTGCATCGGCTCTTCGATATTTCTTATCTCTATTCTGATCTTATCATCTTTTTTTAACCTAGCAATTATGTTGCTAACATAATCATCAACAGGTGACAGTATTCTTACCTTTAGACCCTTGGATTTAGTGGTCTTTATGAGAAAGTCGACACCTCCTGCTTTTTCCTGACGCCTGAATGCGTTTGGTGTTGAGAAAATGACGAGGATTTCCTCCTTTGCTGACTTGAGCAATTCAAACACGCGTTCCTGGGTCGCCGGGGGTTCTCTAATTGTCTCAATTACTTCTGGTTAATCCCATCCTCTAATTCCCTAATTCTCTGTTCTGCGGGAATAGCCTGATTCCATAAAGTTTCAAACAAGTACTGCTGTTGCTTTATCATTACTCTTGCATTACGTGGATTAGTTGAGAAATGTGTTGATCTTCCCCTGTTGTTGAATAGCTGCAGCCACATAATCTGATTCACTGACACCAAAATTGGCTTTGATGCCTTCTAAGTGTCTGAGCTCATAAACTATCTTCATCAGTTCTTTGCAGTATGCAATATTTTTCTCTGTAATCTGAGTTATCAATCGGGTCTTAATTCCCCTTTTAAGAAGTTGCAAATACGCATTCCTTATTTGCTCAGTTCTCATGATTAAGGACGGTAAGTAAAATCACTACAACTATCATGGCTTACTTTAGCCTGTGCAAAGTAGTCTACACAAGCTGAGAGGATGTTCTCCATACTATAAATAGTTTCAGTTTTGTCTTGCTCTTGCACAACTTTTACATAAGTTTTGGAATATTTAACATTAATGATAGTAGAAGCCCTCTTATTACCCCCGTATTTTTCAATTTCTTGGCGGCACACACATGGCGTAGTAAGCGATCTTAATAAGGAAAGGATACAACGAAACGAAAAAAGGTGCCGATAAGTTTCATCTTGAGGGTTTATTCTCTCAGGAAGCCTAGAATGCATCTATTAGCTTTAAAGTTTCGTATTTGGATGAACTTAACATACACGTCGAATATATTCTCGGCTTATTCCAGATAGATAATGTTACGTTATAGGAAATATCATTGTTCATGCTATAGCGTGTTAGAAGTTATCAAAAATTACAGAATGAATTAAAAAACAGAACCATGAATATTTTTACAGAGTCATCAATTCATAACCCTTATCTTATTCTGGGACGCGTCACTTCTTCTGCACTAATGAGAGTATCATCGCGGTTATCGGTTTCACCGTCTGTCACAGTAGCACTGACTGCAGCAGCAGTAGTAGTAGCAATAGATATTATTCTTTTGGCTTCCAATATCACAATAACTAATGCACAACAACAGCCGCCACTCCCAAGCCAACCAGCAGTGACTCAGAATGGAACAACAACATTATTCCAAAGTATAGAAGACGGCATAGGATTGAAGGTGCCAGAGGGCTGGGTAATTTATGATGTGAATAATACA
>JBKPNF010000141.1:0-7431 GCA_046732455.1 Thermoproteota archaeon
ATCCGCCAGAAAAACCAGTGGGTAAGCCGCTGAGAATCCCTATACAGGACGTATACTCTATTACAGGCGTTGGAACGGTTCCGGTAGGCAGAGTTGAGACAGGCAAGATGAAGCCGGGTGAAAAAGTCATCGTGATGCCATCTGGTGCAGCTGGCGAGATCAAGTCAATAGAGACTCATCACACTCAGCTCGAGTCTGCAGAAGCAGGCGACAATGTTGGCTTTAATTTGAGAGGTGTTGATAAGAAGCAGATCAAGCGAGGCGATATGATCGGCGCCGCAGACAGCCCGCCATCAGTTGCCAAGGAGTTAGAAGCGCGTCTAATCGTGATTCACCACCCAACAGCAATCGCCCCGGGATATACTCCAGTTTTGCATGCACACACGGCGCAGGTGGCTGCTACAATCTCGCAGTTCGTCTCAAAAATTGACCCAAGGACAGGCGCAACCACCGAGCAGAATCCAAAGTTCCTCAAGACAGGTGATGCAGCAATCGTTAGGATCAAGCCGGTGAGGCCACTGCCAATTGAGACCTTCAAGGACTTCCCTGAGATCGGGAGGTTTGCTCTACGGGATATGGGCACCACAATTGGCGCCGGAGTTGTACTGAGCATTATTGAGAAGTACGATCCAAGCAAAAAGTAAAGAAGTGTACGATAGATATGCCTCAGGCAGCAAGAATCAAACTCACCAGCACAAATCTTATAACGCTTGAAGGCGTTTGTAACGAGATAAAAGGGATTGGAGAAAAGACAGGTATCAGATTGCGTGGACCACATCCTCTCCCCACAAAAAAACTCAAAGTAGTCACTAGAAAATCACCTGCTGGCCAGGGAACTAACACATGGGACAAATATGAAATGCGTATCCATAGGCGAGTGATCGACGTTGGGGCCGATGACAGGGCCATTCGACAACTGATGCGTCTAAAAATCCCAGACGACGTTTACATCGAGGTCTCTTTAACGCAATAATTCTTTACTAATTTTTTTGTACGAACCTCTCGGGACCCTGATGTGCTGCGAAGTCTCAGGGTGCATGATTTTTGCCATTATTTCAACGCCTGTGACAGTACGGGGCCCCGGCTTGCTAAAATACTCATTGGCGTTAACAACATAAACATTTCCATTTTTGACTGCTTCAAGCGATTTCCACTTTTCGTTTCGCGCAAGCGCCGGCAATTCTCTTAACGTTTGCTCTATGTCAAAGCCGCATGGCATAAGCACAATGGTATCTGGATTCAGCTGTACTGCTTCGTCTATGTCCATTCTGCGAGAGGGCTCGCCAGCAGAGCTTAGGCCGTTTATGCCGCCAGCAAATTCAACCATCTGGGGCACCCAGTGTCCGGCAGTAAAAAGCGGGTCAATCCACTCGACGCAGAGCACTCTGGGATTATGGTTTATCTTTATGCTGCGCACCGAGTCGATACGCTTTTGCAGAGAATTTACAAGTTTTCGTCCTTCCGTAACCTTGCCTATTTTTTCTGCTACGTCCATTATGCTAACAAATATATCATCAAGATCGTGCGGGTCGAGAATTAGCACATCAGGACGGCGGTCTCCAAGCAGGGTTACTGCTCTGTTTATCTCTTTTGTAAATGGCGAGCATACTTCACAAAGCCCCTGCGCAACGATAAGGTCCGGAGAGACTCTTTTCAGGATGTTTTCATCTACAATGTAAATGTCTTTACCTGAGTGCATTAGCTCAACTATCTTGCTGTCTATATCGCGTCCCGTCATCTGGCTTGGGTCAAAAGAGGATCGTATAACTTGGGGTTTTTTCCTTGCCTGAGATGGATACTTGCACTCGTGAGTCACACCCACTATCTGGTTTCCAGCGCCTAGTTCATAAAGCGTCTCGGTTGCGCTTGGAAGAAATGAGACAATCCGCATGACAGGATCAGAAAAAATTCCTCTCTTAAAAACCTGACTGGCCAGATTGTTATTCTAGATTTATCCAGTCAGAGGATAAATTCTTCTAGAGATATGAAGAGTGTTCTTTTTTGACTCTCTCTTTTCCATTTCATGTTTTTCTTTTTATCGAATCTTCAACTGCATGGTTCGAGCGAAAAACAAGCGCCACATGCAAAGTAGCCAATCAGACAATAATAATTTCGTAATAGATTATTACCTGGAGACTCTTCATACCAAGTCCTTCGTGTGTGTCATGGCAGTTATTATCAATCTTATTCTGTCTCTTGCCTTGTTCTCAAGCATTCTAACTTTGCAGCCGATAACAGCACAGGAGCAGATCAGGCTTGAAGCACTTACTGATCAGGGTAGTTTCAAGGTTGAAATATTGTGGATGCCAAATGATATTGGCAACGTAAACAAGTTTGAAATACACTTTATTGACCCGGACTCGGGCAGCGAAATTGAAGATGTCAAGTATGACATTTCAATTTATAAAGATGGCAGGCCTCAGATTCGGCGGTTAGATCAAGTATCTATTTCTCAGGAGTTTATCTTTGAAGAGATGGGAGCATATGAAATAAGAATAGACGATATCGAAGATCTGGACGAGCGGATCTTAGTACCAATACAGGTAACGCCCGAGTTTCAGCCTCCTGTGTTTGCGCTGTCTGTTGCTACTGCACTAGGTCTAGCGGTACTTGCTGCTGCTGTCGCTGCGGCCAATGGCAACTATTTATTTAGGCATCCACTCAATTAATCATAATGGCAAGAAGCATATTCTTCTTGATTGCGTTGCTGCTTGCAGCAATTTTCAGCATTATGACCACAGCTACTGCTCCTATTGCCTATGCCCAGAATGGAGGCGGCATGGTGAAAACTACCAACAAGGGCACACTTGATATTCGCTTAGAACCAGTGTGGAGTGAAAGCGGAGAGGCCAACTTCAATGTATCTTTTCTCAACCCCGGTACGCAAGCTGTCCATCAGCACCAAGATTACGATTTTAGGATATTAAAGGATGGTCAACAGGTCTTTAGCGCAGCAAATCAGACTGGGCAGGCTATTCTTCACAATGTGGAAGGAACAGTGACAGTTCCATATACATTTTCAGAAAATGGAGATTATACAATACAGGTGTACCTTGCTGGTACAGGCATTGCCCCTACAATACCGACTGATGAAGAAGCCACATTTCCAGTAACGGTTGCGCCGGAATTTCCTGCCGGTGTTGTACCTCCTGCTGCTGCTATGGCTGCATCTATGACAACTGTAGTATTACTCGCACGGAGGCTCAAGTTCTTCTAGGACAATACTTCTCATTCTCTGGGAGACGGGCCCACTCGTGTGGTAGCAAAGTCAGGCTCATCATGAAAAGTCGGCCAGAGAGGGCACTCTATCCTCCGCATCAGTTCTGTTTTGCAGACATTCTGCTCCCCACCCTCAAGGTATATCAACCCGAACCGTCATAAGCGCCCAGCCCACCAATGAATCTGAAGATGCTGAACACATCGTCTGCGTGCTGCGTCTAGGCTATCCAAGTAAATCAATCAGGTGGCTTGTCCTTAAACGTTCATACATACAGAGATCCATATACTAGGTGTAAAAAGAGTTTTTCTTCTGTAGTTTCAATGCTGCATGCCTCTTGCATCTAGATACTACATACTTCTGCACGCATAGGTGTCTGACCGGCCTGTAACAGATCAATGTTGTCAGCCAATAAGCAAGACCATTCAAGTATGGCTCTTCGAAAAAGTTAACAAATCAAAATCTTATGCTGGTTTCTCTTGTCATCTTTTGCTTCATCAGAGTTAAGAATATGATGATTCTATCTGTTGTAAGACGACGTATGAAATGCCAGATAATCTTGCTGACAATAAGTTGTCTGTGTCCTCCCTAGCTCCTTTGTCTTAATGCAGCACGCATATTGCGCTTCAAGTCAATTGAAGACTTGGCATAGAAAAGCGCACTCATAACTATGCCAGCTGCCATGCCCGGCCCGGCCGCTGCTGCAAATGAAAATCCAAGTTGGGGAACTCCGCTCGCTGCGGATGCATCAGCTTGCTGCTGCTCTCCTCCGCTGCCGCTGCCTGAAGGTGATGGGGATGAAGAAGACTTGGCTGTTGTGGTAATGCTGCCAAGTCCGTTTCCCTGTTGGGCTGCAAACCAGATCCTCCCATTGTCATCTGAAGTTATCCACTGTATGAACGACCCTGGAATCGGGATATTAGCCTCCTTACTTGCTCCTGTTCTTGGGTCTAGCACTGCTATCTTGTCAATCGTGTGCTCTGCGACCCATAGGTTGCCATAGTTGTCTAGTGCCATGCCAAAGGGTAGGCCCGCCTCATTGAGTGATGGATATTTGTGGAAACTGCCGAGGAGTGTGTTAAAAGCAGTCACCGTATGGGCAGTGTGCTCTGAAATGTAAAGGGTGCCAGGATTCTTCGGATCCTCAAATATTGCTGTTGGCTCGTCAAGCGCTTGCTGCCCATTTCTTGGCGCGTATTCAGTTATCTTTCCACTATTGGCATCTATTTTTGCAATTTTTCCAATAGCTTCTGCAAACCAGATGTTGCCTTGACTGTCAGTCATGATTCCCACCGGCTCTGCCTGAGCTGTTGGAATGTCATATGACACGAATTGCTCTGTTTGGGGTATGAATTTTACAACCTTGTTTGACTGAGAAGTAGGTACCCATACGTTTCCGCTACTGTCCATCGTAAGCCCGGTCCCGACGCCTTCTATTGGTATCACAAACTGTTTTAGTGATTCTGTGTCAGGATCGTAAACCCCAAGGGTACTATTTGGCCGCGCCGCCAGAGGGTCAATGTACCATAGCTTACCATCAGGAGCAAGCACCGTTTGCGTCACAATATTTGCGCCTTTTATGTTATGAGCAGTATAGTTGCCAGTAGCAATATCTAGCTGCCATATCCTTCCGCTTCCTAGTAGCGAGTCACCCACCCATATCGACTGCCTCTGCGGATCAAATACTGGAAAGAGAGGCATACTGCTAGTTGGAGTCCGATATTGGTTGACGGTAAAATCAAGGTTTGATACCTGAGGTTTGACGTTCAGATCAAGGGACGCAATCATGTTACTTCCTTGCGAGTTGACGCCTTCAATTATTACGTCCCATTTACCGGCTACGCCAAAACTGGCATCGGAGGCAAACACCCCATCTGACTGTTTGTTTGTGTCTATTGTAATTGGTCCTATGGCTTTGTCAGTTTGAGTCATCTTTATTGTTGCAGAATTGATGCTGCGTACTGGAGCGCCATCTGTTCCAATGAAGGATAACTTAAAGTTGTTCTGACCCACATCAAAAGGACTTATTGCCAGCTTTATCTTGGCACCATCATCTAGGTATATAGTCTGAACAAAGTCGGTGTTTAAAGGAGAGTTTTGACCGGAAGTAGCATTTGCTTGGTCTCCACCCCCACCGCTGCCGCTACTCCCAACAGCAGTTGCTGCTGCCAGTTGTCTTTGGTTTTCGTATGCTGGAAACTGACCCGATGGCACGGAGCTGTTTGACATAAGTGTTACCATTAATAGCAATCCAATACCAACAGCCGCCTCCACCTTGAGGAATTTGTCTAAGTGTTTAAGGTTTGGCGTCCTTGTCTGTATCATGCTTGTGCCTCCCCCACCACCTCCGCTGTTGACTACCGATACTGCCTTCTTTTGTATTGCAAACTGCGAATAGGCTCCCATCCCAAGCATGACGCCCGCAAGGCTCAGCTTAATTATGAGAAAATTACCATACAGAGATGCAAGTACAAGCGAAAGATCACTTTCGATAGAATACAGCAAGAGGGGGCCTGTTATTGCTACGACTCCAAGTATCGCGACTACTATTATAGAAAATCTAGGAATCAAAAGCGAAATTGCTGTAGCCTTCAATTTTTCATCCGCGATTTCAAGAATTCTTGGAGCTACAAGAAATCCAAGGAATATGAGGCCGCCTATCCAGATTGCCGCTGCAGCATCATGGAAAAAGTCGAGTACTATTGCACTAACCTGGCTTGTTGCAGCCGCATGAGCTATTAGACTAGAAGTAACAAGTATAGCAAGACCAAGGATCAGTATCGCAAGCGTTTCTGATCTTCCAAGACTTATATTCTTCCTGACGACCTTTCGATAAACTGAAAAAGCAATTGCAGCCAAGATTGCCGACTGCAGCATTCTCGAGAGCCAGACATTTCCAAACTTTGTTGCGATGGCATCTTGGATGCTGCCGCCTACCGAATTGGCTTGCACAAGTATCATCGCTACCCCTGACACAAGTAGGAGTATAACGCCAATGATGACAAACTTTGCCATGGCTTTATCTATTGCAACTTTCTTTTGCGCAAGAGCGTCAGAAAGCCATGCCACTTTAGCGATTGGTTTCCATAACCACAAGGTGGCAAAGGAGCCACCTACAATCATAACTAGTCCAATCATGCCGGGATATCTTGATGCTACCTCTGGTATAGATAACAAATTCTGTGTTTGCTGATCTGCAGCATGACCACTAAGTATAGTGCCCGATCCAACACCAAAAGTAAATGCATTATCAACACTGTGGCCATCAACTGCAGAAAGTACCTTTGTAGATACAGTATATGTGCCATCGGGGGCCCCTGGCATAAGGCTGACTCCTAATGAAGCTGTGTCACCACCAACATTATGTGGATCGTCTTTATCCACCCGACTTCCGTCGGGACCTATGACTGAGATTTTACTGTATTTCAATTCAATAGGCTCAGTAAAGAAAACGTTTACTGCTGGAGGAGATGAAGCAACTGTCTGGAACGCTTGTGGTGTTGATTTAACATAAACGGGATGAGCAAAAGAGTCCGGCAGGCTGGAAGCAAATAGAACAACAAGTAATCCCATAAATATTAAACTAAAAGTCCAGTAGCTGCGTTGCATGTATATGCGTGTATTGTTATCTCTTCTCTCTTTTTACTCTTACTTGTTTTCTAGTACAAAGCCCGAAATATGCCCAAAGATTATAAGTATTGTAAGGATATTCACATACTAGATGAATAGGACTGCCTTGAGGTTTTTGGCCTTAGCTGGTACAGTTGTATTTGCTCTTTTGGTCGTCAGCAGCAACGTTGTTGTGCTCCCCGCTTTTGCTCACCAGACTGCAAAGTTTGGCCTTATCAGTATTGAAGTAGGCTGGGCAAATGAGCCGCCCCTTGCAGGTCAGCTGAATTCGGTTACTGTAGGAGTTTCAAATGCATCTGACAATAAACCAGTTCCGAATGCTGTTGAACAGCTTCAGGCGACCATAAAAAAAGGTGGTGAAACCAAGGCTATTGATTTGGTGCCGCAAGAACAAGAAGGACTTTATGGAGCAGACGTAATACCAGGACAGATTGGTCAATACGAACTCGTTCTTATGGGCACAGTCAACGGCCAGAACATTAACGGCTCTGTTCCGCTTGACGATGTGGCAGATCCAAAACAACTTACATTCCCCTCTACAGCAGCAGATTCTGGCAATAGTCAGGTAACAAGCGGCATTATAG
>JBKPNF010000142.1:0-3088 GCA_046732455.1 Thermoproteota archaeon
CCACCAAAAATATCCGCTTGTCATTTATTGGTGATGCATCTATGACTTCTCTTAGTGGAGTGTTACTCAATAGACTTCCATCCCAGCAATACACACCTTTTTCTACCTCGGTCCAAGGAAAATTGTATAAAGGATAACCACTAGTCGCAAGAATGTGTTTAGGAGTTATCTGTTGCTTCGAACTATCAAAAGTCAAGGGTTCTGAATTTAAAATGTTCACTGCAGTCAAGATCAAACGTGAATTAGGATATCCAGTAGGCTTTAGTTTATCATAATCAATATACTTTTCTAATGTTTTTGCTAAAGGCGAGTGATCATAGATATAAGTCCATTTTTGTGGTATAAAATACTCCGGATCTGTTAGAGCATATTCCTGCCTCCATCTAGGTTTAAACATTTTATCATTTCCAAAAAAAGCCGAGCTGTAGAAAGATCTTAGCTGCTTCATTCTTATGGCAAGTTCATCACCGCCATTATCATTCGCCCTTAAAGAATAATGTTCTTCATGCTTGGATGTGGCTGCAGGAAAATAGTTGTAAAAATTAGCATATGGTAGTAATAGCTGTTCTATAACTTTGGGCATAGAAGCAGAAGGAATAGTGACTTTATCAAAGTCTACAAAACTCTCAGACAACTCCAACCAAAACTGTTCCAAGAGGTGCTCTGGATGTTTTGCGTCTTTACTACCAGCTATAATTGCTGCATTTACTCCGCCAATAGAGGTGCCAGCAACAATATCTACTCTAATACTTCTTTTTGCAAGTGCCTTGAACACCCCACAAGCAAAAGCCCCCAATGATCCGCCGCCTTGAAGGATCAGCACATTTTCTATTGTCTTGTTCTTGTTTTTTGCACTCGAAGATGACGAGGTAATTGTTACACTACCCCCTCTTTTGCTTTCTCTTCATCTGAGGTTTCGTTATGGTCATTTTAGGCATGCTGCTATTTGTTATTTTATCTAGATTCTATCGCACTTTCTCATTCCCGTTTCTTGTAAAGTATGGAACTGCTCTCTCTTCCTTTTACTCCACATATGGGCCATGAACCAATTGATCATAGAATCTTATCGATTTGATATTGACAAACTCAAGCATACCATGTCTTGATAATTCTCTACCAAATCCGCTATTTTTTATGCCACCAAACGGAACGCGTGGATCTGATATTACTACATTATTTACCGAGACCATTCCTGATTCTATCAATGATGACAGTTCTTCTGCCTTCTCCAGATTTTGCGTCCAGATACTTGCACCCAGACCAAATTTTGAATCATTTGCAATATTTATCGCTTCCTTTTCATCATTAGCCAGAATTATTGGTGCTATGGGACCAAATACTTCTTCTTGGGCTACTTCCATGGCAGGAGTCACATTCGTAAGAATAGTAGGTGTGTAAAAATAACCTTTGCTTTCAATTCTCTTGCCACCGGTAAGCAGTTTAGCACCTTCTTTTATAGATCTTTTCACAAATCCATCTATATTTTCAAGACTCTTGGCGTTAACTATTGGACCCAAATCTGTATCGTCTGCAAGTGGATCGCCAACTTTGAGTTTTTCAGTCTTTTGTACAAATTTTTCAGTGAACTCACTTGCAATATCTTTAACCACTATAAACCTTTTTGATGCGATACAACTCTGCCCACAATTCACGAACCTCCCTTTGACCGCACCGCTGGAAGCCTTTTCAATATCCGCATCACTGCAAACAATGAATGGATCGCTTCCTCCTAATTCCAATACAGTCTTTTTCAGTTTAGAGGTTGCCCTCTGCGCCACTTTGGCACCTACAGGCACGCTTCCGGTGAATGTCACAGCATTAATTCCGTCTAACTCTATAAGGGATTCTGCAATTTTAGAATCTCCTACCATTGCTTGAAAAACACCTTCTGGTACTCCTGCCTTAAGAAATATATTTTGAATTTCTATTCCACATTGCATTGTAGCACTTGCTGGTTTCAATACAATAGTGTTACCAACCATCAACGATGGCGCAGCAAACCTCAGTCCTTGCCAATAAGGAAAGTTCCAAGGCATTATACTAGCTATAACCCCTAAGGATTCAAATGTTATAGTACTTTTTCTTGCATCTGTATTAACAACTTCGCCTTTTAAGAAAAGATCAGCATTATCCGCAAAATACTCAATTGTCCATGCACACTTGTCAATTTCAGCTCTAGATTCCTTTATTGATTTTCCCATCTCTTGTGTCGCTGTTTTTGCAAGAGTTTCTTTGTTTTTCCTAAGCTCATTTGCAACTGAATACAGATGATCAGCTCTTTTATCAATGTCTTTTTTCCAGTCAACAAACGCATTTCTTGCTCGTATTACGGATTCAGTTACTTGTTCTTCTTTAACTATCTCATACTCTTTAAGCACTTCTTCTGTTGCAGGATTTATTGTTTCAATCTTTTTTCTCTCAGATAGAGTCGGCACGTTATTGTCTCTGCTTGTCAAAGCTTTATTATATACCTCTTCTCATGAATTTCTCATCTTTTAGCATGGGTGGGCTTCTCTGGCCTGATTCAATATGAATCGGTTTAAAACTATCGTCGTGCAAACAAAAAAAATAGATTAGGCCGTATCCTTGCCTTCCAGATGGGCCCTTAACATCCACGCCATTTTTTCATGTTTCTCCACTGCCTGTAGGAAAAAGTCATTTGTTGCCATGTCTTCTAATTCTTCAGCTTCGTCAGCGTTCTTCCTGAGTGTTTTGATTACTGTTTCATGATCTTTTAGCAGGTTAGATATCATTGTCTGTGCATCCGGATTTTGACCTGGTTCTTCGTTAATACTAGAGTAGCGAACAAACTCATCAAGTGTGCCAAGTGATTTGCCACCAAGGTGTCTTGCCCTTTCTGCTATTTCGTCTACCATTTCATCCAGAATTTCGTACTGCTCTTGGAAGAATTCATGTAGTTGATGGAAGCGAGGTCCTATAACATTCCAATGATACTTCCTTGTCTTTGTGTAGAGAACATACTCGTCACACAGGCGCATATTAAGCGTCTCGACCAGCTTTTCACGAGCATCATCTTTTACTCCAATATCTGTCTTAACATCGCGCTCCATTATTGCTGTAGATGTGG
>JBKPNF010000143.1:0-21316 GCA_046732455.1 Thermoproteota archaeon
TGTTCGTCTCGTGGGCTCGGAGATGTGTATAAGAGACAGGTTATACAGGAGAAGACGGATTTGAAATATTCTTTGATTCTTCAAGAATAGAAATCTGGGGCAAATTGATGGATTATGCTGAAATATTTGGCGTCAAGCCCACAGGCTTAGGTGCACGGGATACACTACGGCTTGAAGCCGGTCTAATGCTTTATGGAAGTGACATGGATGAAAATACTACTCCGCTAGAAGTTCCACTAAAATGGACGATCAGCTTTGGTAAGAAGCAAGAATTCATAGGCAAAAAAGCGTTGAGCAATAGCCGCCCATCAAGAAAGCTCGTTGGTTTTGAAGTTATAGAAAAGAGGATAGCAAGACAGGGCAGCAAAGTTCTCGTGAATGAACTAGAAGTAGGCTTTGTGACAAGTGGTAATTTTTCGCCGACGCTTAGAAAGTCCATAGGCTTTTGTTTTGTACCTGTTGACGTTTTTCAGAATCAATCTATTCAAATCGACATTGGAGGAAAGTACTATGAGGCTAGAGTTACAAGCACAAGGTTCTACAAGCGAAAATGAAAAAAGCGAGATGATTTTAATAAGAATAATAATAATCTTACCTCTGCATTAAATTTCTTGCGAGCTGCATAGAATTGAAAAGAGATAAGGTTTTATGTTTGCTGCAAAGAAACGGATTGTGTCAGAGTTAAAATTCACTAAGGAACACGAGTGGATTAAGATAGAGAATGGAACTGCAATAATTGGTATTTCTGACTTTGCTCAAGAACAACTTGGCGACATAGTTTCAATAGAGTTGCCAAAGGCCGGCAGTTTCTTCAGACAGGGACAGACAATGGCCATAGTCGATTCTGTAAAGGCTTCCTCTGACATTTATGCTCCAATCAGTGGAGAGATCATGGAGGTTAATGAAGGATTGATTGAAAAACCGGAAATGATAAATCAGTCTCCATACGAATTAGGATGGATCGTAAAGATTAAGCCATCAAAAATGCAAGAGTTCGAAAGTTTAATGGCAAAGGAAAAGTATGACAGATATATTGGCGAAATAGAATAAGAGCAACAGAAATCGATGGATTACATACCTACGACAGAAAAAGACGTACAAGAAATGCTAGACCTGATCGGAGTAGGTTCCATAAATGATCTAGTCAGAGAATTCATTCCAGCCTTCACGGGTAAATTAAATCTGCCTCAACCAAAGAGTGAGCTTGATCTAATACGTCATATGAGAGGCCTTGCCCATACGAATAAGGTCTTGCGGTGCTTTGTCGGCGCAGGAGCTTACAATCACTATATTCCATCAGCTGTGAGCCACCTGCTGGCAAGGGGAGATCTCTTTACGGGGTATACCCCATATCAAGCAGAAATGAGCCAAGGCACCTTGCAGGCAATATACGAATTTCAATCCTTTATATGCCTACTTACGGGAATGGACGTTGCAAACGCATCTTTGTACGAGGGTGCATCCGCATTGGCTGAGGCAGCTCTACTTTCAAGCTCCTATACTGGACGGGACCATATTTTTGTAAAGGAAGGGCTACATCCGCAATATCTGGAAGTATTGCAGACTTACTGCCAAGGAGCTGAACTTACACTCACTGACAAAATAGATAACAATACTGCTTGCGTAATAGCCCAAAATCCGGATTTCTATGGTAATGTAGAAAACCTGCATTATCTAGCTGAACAGGCACATAGAGAGGGCTCACTCTTTACCACTTGTATTGTGGAACCAACTTCACTTGCAATACTTGAGCCTCCAGGAAAATACGGAGCCGATATTGTGGCAGGAGAGGGGCAATCTTTTGGCATACCTTTAAGCTTCGGCGGACCCTATCTTGGGTTCATAGCTGTCAAAGACTTTCTGCTAAAGAAACTTCCTGGCAGGATCTGTGGCATGACGAAAGATTCTAGAGGCAACAGAGGTTTTGTACTTACCTTTCAGGCGCGGGAGCAGCATATCAGAAGGGAGAGAGCCACAAGCAACATAACAACTAATCAGGCTCTGATGGCACTTGCAGCAACTATATATCTGGCGCTTATGGGCAGGAGCGGCTTGACTAGGGTTGCCAAACTATCTTATGCTAGAGCGCACCAATTGAATGGGAAACTGGAAAATGTTGACTTCACGAATCTGAACAGCAAACCCTTCTACAATGAATTTGTAG
Organism: Thermoproteota archaeon; assembly: GCA_046732455.1. Classification (GTDB taxonomy): domain Archaea; phylum Thermoproteota; class Nitrososphaeria; order Nitrososphaerales; family Nitrososphaeraceae; genus Nitrososphaera. The sequence goes on from JBKPNF010000143.1 coordinate 2,165, forward strand.
TGAAGGTTCCGGGATCTGCAGAAGCACTTGCCTCAAGGCTACTCAAAAAGGGAATACTGGGAGGCGTTAATTTGGGTGAAGATAATCTTTTGATTTGCTGCACTGAGATGAATACTGTGCAGGATATCGATGATTTTGTCTCTGCCGTAGTAGGTGATTGAAAAAGGCGTGAAAATAATATTTGAATATGAAGAAGAGAAAAACACAGGGCATATCCCGGAAGAAAATGTACGTATTGAGCTGCCAAGCGACATTGTCAGAAAGGAGCTGCCTATTCCAAATGTAAACGAAGTCGATGTTGTCAGACATTATACAAACCTGTCAAGAATGAATTTTGGTGTTGACATTGGATTTTATCCACTTGGGTCATGCACGATGAAGTACAATCCTAAGGTAAACGAAGATGCTGCAAGAGCTGAAGGATTCAACAACCTTCATCCTATGTCTCCGGAAGAGTGCGCTCAAGGGTCGCTGCGATTGATGTGGGAGCTGAAAGAGTACCTGAAAGAAATCACAGGGATGGATGATTTCTCCTTGCAGCCTTCTGCTGGCGCGCAGGGCGAACTCTTGGGAGTTATGATAGCAAAGGCCTACTTTAAGTTAAGGGGAGAAAAAAGGACAAAAGCGATAATTCCTGATTCAGCCCACGGCACAAATCCTGCTACAGCTTCAATGTGCAAGATGGAGACAATTACAGTCCCTTCTGATTCGCGGGGTAACATGGACATACGCAGATACAAGGAGTCCCTTACGCAGGAGGTGGCACTGGTTATGCTAACCAATCCAAATACCCTTGGACTCTTTGATGAAAACACTATAGAGATCAGCAATCTTGCACACAGGAACGAAACTTTGATGTACTGCGATGGTGCGAATATGAACGCACTGTTAGGAATTACCCGACCAGGGGACCAAGGCTTTGACATGATCCATCTTAACCTGCACAAGACGTTCTCAACCCCCCATGGCGGTGGCGGCCCTGGAGCGGGAGTACTGGGGGTGAAATCGTTTCTTGGAGAGTATTTGCCAATTCCCCGAGTAGTCAACCGTGACGGAAGATATTTCCTAGACTACGCTTGTAAAAAATCAGTTGGCAGGGTTCGATCCTTTTACGGAAACTTTGGCATGCATGTCAGGGCATATTCGTACATCCATTCCTGGGGGAACAAAATTAGGGATGTATCTGAACATGCGATATTGAACGCCAATTACCTTCAAGCTCTTCTAAAGGACACTTTTGACCTCGCCTACGATCGTCGGTGCGCCCACGAGTTTGTTGTGTCGTCAAGAAGATTTGGGGAAAAGAGCGCCTTGAACATTGCAAAAAGACTTATGGACTATGGCTTTCACCCCCCCACTGTTTACTTCCCACTCATTGTCCCGGAGGCTTTGATGATAGAGCCTACGGAAACAGAAAGCAAAGAAACGCTGAACGGATTTGTGCTAGCACTAAAAAAAATTACGAGTGAAATAAAGGAAGATCCAGAGATGGTTAAGCAGTGGCCACTATCTACACCTGTTGGCAGGCTGGATGAAGTTGCTGCTGCTCGGCGGCCGGATCTGAGGTGGCAGCAACGTTCCCAAAGACAAACCAAAGTGGCAACGAATGAAAAGAAGCCATAATGTATACAAGTCTCAGAAACTTATTAGGATAATACTAGAATATGATGAAACGGAAAATACCATCAACTCAATTACAATTTCTGGAGACTTTTTCGTTTATCCAGAGGAAGCCTTGGAAACCCTTGAAGCACATCTAATCGGCACAAAGCTAGAAAGAGACACGCTCGAGCATGATCTAGACAAGTACCTGAAGAACTCTGAGGTGTATGGTTTCGATTCGATTTCTCTAACAGAGGCAATACTTGGTTGTAAGACAGAATGAGCATGATAAGGTTCAGCAAAATAAGGGTATTGGAAACAGGATACAACTCTGCTGCCCTCAACATGGCAATAGATGAAGCGCTAATAGACAGCATAGACGAATCGCCGGTTTTCAGAGTTTATGGATGGCGGCCTGCTGCTGTCTCTGTTGGCTATTTTCAGAGCATAAGAGACGAAGTGGATATTGAAAAGTGCTGCGAACTAGGTATAGATGTTATCAGAAGATTGACGGGAGGCGGGGCGGTGCTACATGAGTTTGAGCTGACCTACTCCTTCACAACAAAGCAATACCCGCAGAACATCATGGAATCATATCGATGGATTTGCGAAGCTGTCGTGATGTCGATAAAAAGATTGGGCTTTAATGCAAGCTTTGTCCCGCTGAATGACATAGTCGTAAACGGCAAAAAGGTCTCAGGGAGTGCTCAAACAAGAAGAAAGGGGGTACTGCTTCAGCATGGCACTTTGTTGTTAAACCTTGATGTAGACAAGATGTTTTCTATTCTCAAAGTACCTTCGGAAAAGCTCAGGGATAAGATAATCAAAGACGTCAAGGAAAGAGTAACCAGCCTAGCGGGGACATCCTTTGAGGAGATGGCATCGTCGCTAAAAACCAGTTTTGCCACAAAATTTGATGCCATACTTGTCTCTGACTGCCTGAGCATAGATGAAGTCAACCGTGCCAAACGGCTGGCAGAAGGAAAATTCAGCAGCAAAGAGTGGAATTATAGAAGATAGACAATTTTATTGCTGACTATTACAAATCACTTTGCGTATATGTATGATGCTATAATAATAGGCGCGGGACCCGGCGGTTATACGTGTGCTATCAGAGCAGCGCAGCTGGGCGGCAAAATTTGTATTATAGAAAAAAATGGGTTTGGGGGTACTTGCACACAGAGGGGATGTATTCCCACGAAATATCTCCACTCCATAGGAGATATAATTAGAAGGTCTACTGCTGCAAGAAAGGATGGATTGAACGCACACGTTGAATTGAATTATGCAACTGTAAGGTCAAGGATGGCAGGCACCGTTAACAGGCTTGCATCGGGGATCACAACTCTCTTGGAAAGCAACAAGATAGACATTGTGCATGGCGAAGCCCACATGGTTTCCGGAAATAAAGTAATGGTGAATGATAAGACTTTGGAAACAAAGAACATCGTTATTGCTACAGGAAGCTACCCTGTGTGCTTACCCCCCTACACATTCGAAAAAAATATAATTTCAACAGACACAATTTTTGAACTTGAAAGATTGCCTAAATCAATTGTAATTATTGGTGGTGGCTATAGTGGCTGCGAATTTTCTGCAATCTTTAACTCTTTTGGATGCAAGGTTTCTCTAATAGAGGCTCAGGAACACTTGATGCCTCTTCAAATTGAAGAGATAGGTAAGACTGTTGAAAAATATATGCGCTTGGACGGAATCAATGTAATGACAGGATCTACCGTTGACAAGATCCTCGAGACAGCAGTAGTGGTGGCCGGTGGGCATACCGTTGATGCAGAGAAGGTGTTAGTATGCATAGGGCGCAGACCATCCGTAAATGCCGCTGAATTGAGCAACCGTGGTGTAAAATTTAGCGATCTAGGAATAGCTGTGAACGAGGAGATGCGCAGCACGGTTCAAAATATTTTTGCAATAGGGGATGTCACCGGCATCTTTGAACTTGCCCATGTTGCATCAAAACAGGGCGAGATAGCAGCACAGAACATAATGGGGAAAGGAAGCAAGATGGATTATGAAACTGTGCCGGCGTGTGTCTTTACATATCCAGAGGTCGCTTTCGTTGGGAAGCTGGAGGGAAAGTGCGGAGAATTTCCGCTTGCTGCGAGCCCAAAGGCAAATTGTCTGGGCGACACAAAAGGAATCTTTAAGGTTTTTGAGAAAGACGGAGTAATCGGGGGGGCTTTAATTATCGCACCACATGCAGGTGAGATGATCGGAGAAGCTGCTCTCGCAGTTAAAATGCACATGAAACCGCGAGATATATCTGACACGATCCATGCCCACCCCACCCTTCCAGAATCGTTTGTAGACGCCATAAGAGATATTGACAGTCAAGCCATACACATTCCTTACAGAAGCAAGAAGTAGAACTGCTAGCCCAGAACATACAGTTTCCTCTTGATGATTAAGAATGGAAATTATTATTATCTGCAACCAATTATACACAACACATACGCACTCACAGGCGCACACACACAACATTTTAAGCCATTAATGAAAAAGATCACAGTATCCAGCAATGTCTGAAGACAGCAGCAGCTTTGGTAGAACCCCTCACATAGTTAAGCCAATATACTTCTTCGACGAAGCAGACGGCAGAAATAAGATGCTGCTTGGCGGTAAAGGAGCTGGCCTCGCAGAAATGACTAGGCTAGGTTTGCCTGTACCGCCTGGCTTCATAATAACGACTGAAATTTGTGAAAAGTTTTACGAAGCGGGTAGACGCCTGCCGGACGGGTTAATGGATGAAGTGCGCAATTCCATAAGGCGCTTAGAACATCTGACGGGAAAGAGGTTTGGCGATTATGAAGATCCTCTCCTGGTGTCAGTTCGTTCCGGCGCTCCGGTGTCCATGCCCGGTATGATGGATACCATTCTTAACCTTGGGCTAAATGACGAGACAGTGGAGGGCCTTGCGAAGCAGAGCGGCAAGCCTGAATTTGCATGGGATACGTATCGGCGGTTTATCCAGATGCTTGGCAAGATTATTGTAGGTATAGATGATCGCAAGTTTGACGGCATGGTGGCCGGCAAGGACCTTTCTGACGTGGATGCACTCAAGAGTATCATAATGTCATCGAAATCCCTATACGAAAGCACCGGAAAGAAATTTCCAGCAGATCCGTATAAGCAAATAGAGCTTGCCATAGAGGCAGTCTTTAGGTCATGGATGGGCAAGCGCGCTGTAGAATACCGCAAGCAGTACAAAATCACAGCAGAAATGGCAGGGGGTACTGCCGTGACTATAGTGGCCATGGTATTTGGAAATAAGGGCTCTGACAGCTGCACAGGCGTTGTGTTTACCCGCGATCCAGAAACAGGTGAAAAGCGGCTGTACGGCGACTACCTTGTAAACGCGCAGGGCGAGGACGTAGTTTCAGGTAAGGTGACACCGAACCATATCGACGCGCTTGTCAGTGAAATGCCTGACGTATATCGGCAGCTAACTGAAGTGACTGAAAAACTTGAGAACCACTTTAAGGAACCGCAAGATGTGGAGTTTACGGTAGAAACGGGGAGGCTTTATATTCTTCAGACAAGAACAGCCAAGATGAACGCAATAGCAGCGGTCAAGACCTCCGTCGACCTCTATCGCGAGGGTCTTATAAGTAAAATTGCTGCGCTTGAGAGGATCAACCCCGAAGCTCTTGAGCAGCTTTTACATCGCAGGATAGATCCGCACTACAAACAAAATCCGATTGCGACAGGAGTAGGTGCATCTCCTGGTGCGGCAAGTGGAGGTGCAATATTTGATATTACATGCGCAGAGGCACTTGGCAAAAAAGGAGAAAAAGTGATCCTCGTAAGGGAAGACACCAAACCAGATGACGTCCCTGCTTTCTTTCAATCAGTTGGGATACTGACCAGCAGAGGTGGCAAGACATCTCATGCAGCCGTGGTCGCACGCGGCATGGGCAAGCCGTGCGTTGTAGGATGCTCACAGATAGAGATTGATGCCGATGGTGGGAGTTTTACCATTAATGGGAAAAAAATGGCGAAGGCAGGTCAGAAAATAACGATTGAAGGCTCCACGGGCAGAGTGTATTTAGGAGAGGTTCCAACAGTTGAACCGGAAATTTCATCTGAGTTCAAGGAACTTTTGCAGTGGTCTTCGGAGATGAAGGGAATAAAGATAAGGGCAAATGCAGACACAGTCGAGAGTGCTGCACTCGCCCACAGGTATGGCGCAGAAGGGATTGGGCTTTGTAGGACTGAACGCATGTTCAACCATCACGACAGGATAGTTCAGTTCGTTAATATGATAATGGCACAAGACGAGAACGAGCGGAGGCAAGCGCTGGCAGAGCTAGAGCCGCTGCAAAGATCAGATTTTAAAGCTATCCTGAGTGAAATGAAGGGTCTTCCAGTTACTATAAGGCTGCTTGATCCTCCACTGCACGAATTCCTGCCGAACGAAGAGGATCTAATGCAAAAGATATTTGAGCTCAAGTCGCGGGGCGGTAAGACCTCCGAGGTCACTCGGATAGAAAAGATACTTCACCGTGTACATGAGCTCTCTGAGATTAACCCGATGCTAGGGCATAGAGGAGTCAGGATGGGGATATCTTTTCCCGAAATCTATGAGACTCAAATAAGGTCGATATGCGAGGCAGCAGCAGAGCTGACCGGGGAAGGCATCGCAGTTGAGCCACAAATAATGGTCCCCCAGATAGGCCTAGTAGAAGAGCTTGCAGTAGTTAGGCAGATCTTTGAATCAGTCAAGCGCGAAGTAGAGCACCGACATAAGATAAAACTAAAGATAAGGTTTGGCAGCATGATTGAAGTCGTCCGAGCCTGTCTTGTAGCAGATGAGATTGCACATCTTGCTGATTTTATAAGCTTTGGCACAAATGACCTGACGCAGGCCACTTTCAGCTTTAGCAGGGAAGATGCCGAAGGCAAGTTCCTGCCGTTTTACCTCGAAAAGGGGATCGTAAGCGTCAACCCCTTTCAGAGCATAGACACCAAAGGAGTTGGCAGGTTGATGAAAGTAGCTATAGACATGTCAAGGGATGTAAAAAAGGACATAGAGATTGGAATCTGCGGCGAGCATGGCGGCGATCCTAAGTCGATCGAGTTTTGTAGCAACATTGGCCTCGATTATGTCAGCACCTCATCCCATAGGATCCCGATTGCGATTCTGGCTGCAGCCCAATCGGCCATACAGCAAAACAAGCGCCTGCATCAGCATTCTGTCATATAGCTTAAAATGTGGGACTTGAGGCTAGAACTGAGAGCGAGAGTATATGATGGAGACTTCAGGTGGAGACAGCTCAGTAGCATATGAATGCATGCGCTGCGGAACACGAGTGACAGTCGAAGAGCTTTCTAGGCTGCCAGAGATAAAATGTATTTGCGGCTTTCGGGTATTTCGAAAAGCCAGACCGCCGATAGTAAAGCAACTTAAGGCTGTATAGTTCTTCTTTTTTCTTTTTCATTTCTTCTTGTGATACGAATGGAACTTCTTGGTGTGATCCCGCATCTGCTCCATTCCTTCAAAGCTTAGGTTGCATTGATTGCACACGTACGTTCTCTCCTCATGCGTCAGCTGTTGGTGGTGCATCAAATCTTCGATCTTCCGGAACTTACGCCCACACTTGTCACACTTGTGCTTTTCAAACATATAGATTAGCTTACCTCTCACTGTTATTGTTATTGTTGTTCTGCCGGTCCCAACACTTCCTGCATAGATTGCCGTCTATGTGCCAAGCAGGTTTAGGGTGGTAAAAAAACAGTCCGAGCCTGTCGTTACAGATCGCGCAAAAGTTCAATTTTTTATTATAATCTGAATCCTTTTTTTCATAGCAGGAGTTGCATAAAAGTATACCTGACTCCATTTCCCACTGCCATTTTGGCTTGTTTCGTTCTTGGTCAGCGAGCTCTCTTTTACATATGGCGCATACATCAGGGATTTCTTTTTGCTCAAGGATGAATGCTTTTGTCTTTTCTAAATGGCAGCTGCCGCACAGCATGCCTTCAATACCCCATTCTTCGCTTGGCTTGTACTTGTGACGGCCAAGCTCTTTACCGCATACAGCGCAATGAACGACTTGCTTTTTTCCGAAGATGTGCAAGCAAAGTCATTACATGCCTTAACGCATACAAAAATGTATATGCTAATGTTTACTAATGTTCTATAATGTGGTAATTCTCACATGTAGGATGAATCTTCTGCAATATAATAGTAAATATTCATGTAGTGAGAGTGCAGATGAAAAAAGCAAAAATTTTTTAATGAGTGGTAGTTTTCTTGGCTACAATGATGAACAAACCCGTTATAGTAGGTATTGCTGCAGGTATTCTGCTGGCAGGGCTTATACTAAGTCCCCTGTCAGGACTTTTTAGCGCAGAGGCGCAGAACACCCCTACAGGCAAGACAAAGAAAGTAACTATGATTGCAAGCGAAGCTGACGTGCAGGTAGCTCCAGACAATGCTTTACACCCAGGAGGCGTAATGTATAAAGCGATGGTCTTTAATGGAACGATCCCAGGACCCGTCGTATCTGTCGACCAAGGAGATACAGTTGAATTCACTCTAATAAACCAAGGACAGGTCGTACACAGTATGGACTTCCATGCAGGCTATGGTCCGCAGGCAGCTGTTGGCTCCAACGCTAGTGCAACAGGCTCTAATATTAGACCCGGCGAAAGCGTGACTTGGACATGGACTCCTCCGTACGCAGGTGCCTTCTTCTACCACTGTGGCGCTGATGGCCTCAATGGTGTATGGGAGCACATTGCAAACGGCATGTATGGCGGTATTGTAGTGCATCCAAAGGACGAGCGACCAGCTAAGGAATTCTATGTAGTCTTTGGTGAAATTTACAGCAATAGTGTCCAGGGCCTCTTTACACCGGCAAATGGCACAGGCTCATTTGATGTGGGCAAGTTCCTCGCAGGCGATCCAGACCTTGTAATGACTAACGGCATGGCTCACAAGTATGTCCCATCCGTAGGAGCATTTGCAAAGATACCGTTGAACCCCGACGCCCAGGTATTCCAAGTCAAGCCAGGTGAGCTGACAAGATGGTACGTCGTGAATGCAGGTCCAAATGACGGAGTATCGTTCCACTTCATATCAGGCATGCTTAGTGTACATGACGGCTCAATACAGAACAGGTTAGGCACGCAAGATTTGAATGACGAAACATGGTGGATACCACCAGGCTCTGCCAGTGTGATTGAATCTGTGTTCCCAACTGAGGGAATCTATGTTGGTGTAGACCACGCAATGAATGATGTACTCAAGGGCGCAGCATTCGCAGTATTAGCAACACAGAATTCGACTGCCACAGATCATCCGCAAGGAACATGGGTGCCTCCAAAGGGCAGCGACATGGTAAGTGGCCCATCAATGATGGCAAATGCAACCACTACAGGAGCTAATGCAACAGAGACAGGCGCAGCTGCAAACGCAACAGAGGCTGCAACACAGCCGGGTGCAGAGAACCAAACCTTAAATGTGCTACCCAATGCAACAACAGGTGCTGAAACCACTGGTGCAACAACAGGTGCTGAAACCAGTAATGCAACAACAGGTGCTGAAACCAGTAATGCAACAACAGGTGCTGAAACCAGTAATGCAACAGGCGGAGCAACAGCGACAGGCGCTAATGGTGGTGGTGGCGGCACCGCTACCAGCGTTTCCATAGTCCCTGGTTCTTCATCCCTGACTGACACTGCGTTTCAACCCAATCCTGTTGAAGTCAGTGTCGGCGATACAGTAACATGGACAAATGGTGACACACAGCCACACACTGTTGTATCAGGACAAAATGGAACACCAGATGGCAAGTTTGACTCTTCTCCAAACTTTAACCCACTGCTGGTTCCCGGACAGACATTTAGCCACACATTCACAGAGGCAGGCCAGTATCCATATTACTGTGCACTCCATCCAAACATGGTCGGAACAGTCAGCGTGAGCTGACCTCCACCACCCTCTCTTCTCTTCTTCTTTTTTTTACTAACTAGAAGTTAGATTTTAAAATAATATATTATAATTTTCTTAGAATTCTAATGTAAATTCAAAATGCTTTAATAAAAGCGCTACCTAGCTCCAGACAGGTTTAGATATCTTGAAGAAGATTGAAGCGATCGTTCCTGCTGCAAGGCTAGAAAGTGCATTCGGCGAGCTGGGCGAATTAGGTTTGGGAGGTTTTACGTACTACGAATCAAGGGGGCGCGGACAGATACCCCGCCCAGAAATTCACTCAGGAAGAGGTACAAGTACCTACCGTCCAGAATTTAATGTGAACGCAACAATTGTTGTCGTTACCAAGGATTCTATGGCTGACAACGTAATTTCAAAGATCTTGGAGAGTACAAGTACAGGACTTGCTGGCGAAGGCAAGATATTTGTCTCAGATGTGGACGAGGTGATCGATATCGGATCAAAGCAGCGCGGCGAAGGCGCACTATAGGAATCCTAAAGTTTCTTATTTGTTATTAGATCCTCGATAGCCTGACTTACGTTTAGCATGCCTCTTTTCTTTGCATATTCTTCCATCAGCTTTAGCTGGTCAGAAGTAAAACAGATCGGCATAGTTCTTTTTTCTTCCATGCTATGGAATATGATTCTACAAGATTATATTTCTTTCTCAGAGACATGCCAATATTTTCAGAAGCGGTCAAAGACTACATAGATCTAGCTTATTACTATTGCAAAATAAATTCCAAGCTCGCACAAGATCATGGACATCAAAAAATGATCTTTTGTGTGCGTATGTTTCATTGCACATTGCGCCGCAGAAATGCGCTCCACCAATTGAGTAGAACGAAGAACCTTTATACTGTGTTATAGATTACTCAATGGTTGGCGTTAACAACCGATCGCACGCGCCACGCACGCACAGTCTCACCAGCTTGCTCCTATCATGTCCTCCTCCTCCCCCCTCCTTTCTAGTAATGCCAGCATTAGCAAGAATGAATGATGATCTTTCATTAGCAGACGTACATTGCTCAAAATATAATTTTAAAGATGAAATTAAGGATCAGTGAGAAGATTGTTAAAGGGCACTGTCGCCTTTTTCCTTGCTTCCTATATCATATGCTTCTGCAACGTCATAGACAAAGACCTTGCCATCAGATGCAGAGCCAGTGCTTATAACCTTGAGCACATCATCAATAATTTCCCTAGCTGTGGCATCAGGCACTAATACTTCAATCTTAGTACGAAAGCCAAATTCTGGAGTATACCGCATGACGCCTCTTCCAACTGAAACCGGCTCTCGTTTTGCCCTACCCCTTCCTTTGATTTCATAGAATGACATACCACCTACCTTGTGCTTGTGTAGTAGTTCGTTTACATCTGTAAGGCGTTCATGTGGAATCAGGATGTCCAGCCTCTTCATCTTTTATATGCATAGTAGGGGGCCATCGACGTATTAAGGGTTAATAAGAAATTCCTGAAACCAAGGGTAGCATAATTTTTATCCCTATGTTGCAGGAGTGCCGCTTTCAAACTCTCTGTGATGCATCAGATCTTGTTGATTTTGGAATTCCTTACCGCACCTGTCGCAGACGAAATTCGACATAGCAGTCGGAGTGACCTCGGGGTAATCTTTGCGCTCTTCGCTCTCATTCACAGCCTCCCTATCTTTGATGCTACCATCGGCACTGGTTTGGCGGATCCGAACATCTGGGTTTTCGCGAGTATTGTCGGTTATCTCGTAATCTTTTTTCTTGCTAGGGACATTTTCTTCAAACGCCTTTTGCACATGATACTCATTGCGATACTGAATATAGTTATCCAGGCTTTCAAAAAGTGCAATAACATCTTCCTCTTCTTCACCATGAATATTGGTGCTTTTGAGATGATCTATTATGTTATTTTTGAACGCGGGAAATCTAAGCCCTGCGAGCTGGGCTAAAGCACGATTTACAAATTCAGGGTCTCTTGCCGCTTTTTCTACCGCACGATTGACCCGAGTCGCATCATGGGCAGGTACCTTCTTTGCAACATCGATGCTTTCTTTCGAGCTATCTTTCATCCTCTTTTGTCAGTTGCACAACAATTCTGATAATGGTTTCAGCTACTATTGTTTTGCGGATAGGCCACCATCCACCATCAGGACAGTGCCTGTGACCCACTTGGAGTCGTCAGAGCAGAGATATGCCACTGCGCTGGATATGTCCTCTGGTTCGCCTATCACATGCAGAGGAAAAGTAGATTCGAGAACCTTTTTAGCCTCCTCATCCTGTAGATAAGGCTCAATTATTGAGCTCCTGATAGTAGAAGGAGCGATGCAGTTACAGCGAATTTTGTATTGTCCATATTCGACTGCCATACTCCTCGTAAACATAATTACACCAGCCTTTGTTACAGCGTACACCGAGAGTGGCACTCGTGGAATAGACCTTATACCAAGCACCGATGAGATGTTGACGATGTTGCCGCCCCCGTTTTTCATCATTATTGGAATTACAGCCTTAGTTATCCTAAACGTTCCAAAAAGGTTTGTTTCGACAAGGTCATTCCACTGGTCCTCAGTCATTTCATGAAAGGGCAGTGGATCGTTTATTATGCCAGCGTTATTTACCAAAATATCTATCTTGTCAAATGAATTGAGCGTCTGATCGATTGCGCTGAGGACCTCAGCTTCCTTGGTAATATCGGCAATTACTGTCATTGTGTTCTTCTTGTTACCAATTTCAGAAGCTGCTTTTTGCAGCTTGGTTCTATCTCTGCCGAGCATGATGACCTTGCATCCTTCAGAAGAAAGCCTCTTTGAAATGGCCTTTCCAACTCCGCCACCTGCTCCCGTCACTATAGCGACCTTACCCTTTATCATGTGATATTATTTCAGCAGATATTCTTTTAAAGTATTTGAGTGTTCATGTATTTACTTCCCGGCCAATGCTTTGGCTACGGCTGCCTGAAGCTCCAAAATAACTGCAACAGTATCTGACGGGTCGCTCCGGAATGTTGCGCCGGCGGCATAGTCATGGCCTCCTCCTTCGTAAAGGTTAGCTGCAACGCTTCGGCACGAAATCAAGTCGTTGTTACGCCGTATGCTTACTTTGCCCTTGGTGCTGTAGAATATTACTAGATCAGCGTTTGTATTAGCAAACACTTCTTCTGAAAAGAGACTGCTCTGTAGGTATGGAGACGACTGAACGTATGCTACTTTAAACCTGTCAATCTGTCTTATCTGCAAGGATGCAAAGACCTGCGCTTTTGCCTCATCCCGCAGACGTACATAAATACGGTAGTCACTCTGCATCTCTACATCCCACAGGATGCCTTTTGAAGATTTCTGTGCAAGATTTGACATCCGATGGTAAAAGTCAGGAAACGTTTGATAGTAGCGTATTAGCTCAGATATTGGCGTTAGGTACTGATCCCTTGCGAAAAAGTCCATGGTATGAGCCATGCTCGCAAGTTTTGCAGCTAACATGTTCCCTGGTAGAAGCGTATCATACATGAGGTCTGCTGCGCATTTTACTCCAGAAGCATCAAGTACAATTTCAACAAAGGGTTTGACCGCCTCAATTGCCTGCTGCGACCAAGGATGGTGATCAACCCACATTATCTTCCAGCCCTTAAGTACTGCATCTGAAAATATCTTCCTGCAGGTTTCGATCAACTCATCGTTGAGCCCAAGGTCTGCTATGACTATCTGTCCGCGCTGCGATGGCGAATCTCGAGCTGCAGAGTAGATAAAGCTGCCAAGCTTACTGAAGTTTTCAGCACCGTAGCCTAGAAACACTGTCATTGCCTGAGGATACCGGATAAGCCCGATCGCAGCAGAGTAGAGTCCGTCAAGATCTGATTCGTGCGAGAATATTATTACCTTCATCATCCTCCTCGTTCTCTAACTCCTTTGCCAATGCACTAGTCTTTTCAATAGCTTAACTTTTGGTCGGTATTATATGTTGGCAGGGTTAAATGTTGCAATAGGCCTTTGTCGTTCTGTGCCACTGGCATTAGCCGGTGGATGCTGGTATTGTTTGGGCATACCTCCAAGCGCTGCCTTTGATTCTATTATTGCATCGGATGAGGCTGTAAGCGAGCTATATAAATTCCGAGCCCATCAAAGATGACGCGGGTGCCGGATTTGGCCTTTCTTTGCCGTGTGGCCGCTTTTATTATCATAGGTGGTTTTTTCAGCCAAACTATCAGATGAGAGAGCGTCAGGTTAGATATCCATGAAGATATTCAATAACAATATCGGACAGGGGTTAGCGAAGAAAGGATTATTCTATCAACAAAGCTCTATGAGACTAACTTGAGCCAAGGACAAATTTTCAACGCATCAGGGCATCTGGAACTATGCAGTAGAGGTATATATATAAGAGCAGCAGAGGAATCAAACTCTATGACAAGAATCAGTAATTATCAACGTAACATATGTTGACAATCAATAAATGTTATACCGACTTCATTCTTTTAATGCCAATAGCACAAAGCAAACGCAAGTTAATTGCTGCTACTGCCCTATTTATTGCCGTTGGATCACTAACGGGAGCAATAGCTACAGGAGGAGCAGCAACAATATCTTATGCACAGCAAGGTGGCGCCCAAGGCAGCGCCCAAGATGGACAACAGGGAGGAAGATTAATCCGCGAAGGAACAATAACATCGTCACCAAATCCATTACCAGGCATGGAAGATCAAGAAAGAGCAACAATATTGCCATTAAGACAAGATGGTTCTATCTATACCGGAGTTCTTACATATACAGCTACTGAACCAGTGGATGTTGTGATTCTAAATACTCAGAATCTCAATGAAACTGAGCGGGCTATACTAAATGGTACTGATAGTGATCTTGGAACACTGCTTGAATCCAGGCTTAACAACCAAACCTTCTTAGTACTCGCCACGATTACTCCAACATACGGCGGCGATGCACCTCCATCAGCATCAATTCCATTTGCTGGTAATGCAGTTTGGCTTCACACGTCAGATGGAACACCATTTGCTGCACATTACGCTGTAAGTGCTCAGGTTCTGCCGGCACAGACGATGAATAGTATAAGCAATGTCACAGCAGCTACTGCTGCGGCAACTGACGGCGGTGGCGACGAAGGTGGCGCAGCGGCAACTGACGGCGGTGGCGACGACGGTGGCGCAGCGGCAACTGACGGCGGTGGCGCAGCGGCAACTGACGGCGGTGGCGACGAAGGTGGCGCAGCGGCAACTGACGGCGGTGCAGAGGGTACAGACAATGCCACAGCTACAGATGCGGGAGACATTGACGGAGCCTAGACGAATAGTAACTTACGAAGACAAATAGAGAAGTTTTAAGAACTCTCCTTTTTCTTTCTTTTTTTCTGAATTTTTAATGGTGTTTTGTTACTGTAGGCCTCTATAAGGGTAACATGGGATGAATTGAGATTGAACAGCCTAATTTTGATTGGATTTATCCATAGAATTGGTTCCTTTATGTTATTCAGTCCAAGCAAAGGATGCTGAAAAAGTCCTTTGGTTAACAGGTAAATCACAAAACGCAAAATAAGTAGCCCCCAATAATTTATCCACGGAGATATCCCATAAGCACATTTGTTGCTCTGTCTATTCCTAGGTCGAGCAAGTAATTACCTATCCTAGGTCCTCTATCGGTATTGAGGAACATTCTATACAATAAAGCAAAGAATTCTTTTGGCTCGATGCCGTTCGCCCTTGCTATAGAAAAAACCTTAGATTGAAGATCCTTGGCGCTATCGGGGGAATCTGGTAGGCCTTTAAATGGCCTGATCGCTTCGATCAATTCCTGCACTGCCTTTCTGTCCAAATCGGAAAGCCCTAGCTCAAACTTCTCATCTCTTGCCATGTTGTCATAGCCCCAGTTGGATGCCAGCCTTATCTTGTGCATGACACTATCACTCTTTTTTTCCCTGACCATACCATATTTGAGAAGTCGGTTGAATACCTTTTCGTCTCGGTTCTCATCTTCAGGAGGAAATATTGACCCCTGCTGTACTATGAACCGATATGGAATGTGTGGGTCGGGTCGTTTGGGTGGATTGAGCTTATTGATGTATTCATAGATTCCCTTGATCTTGGTAAGCTTGGCCAAGTTGTCCTCGCTAATTTTCCCAAAGTAGACATCTTCATAATAATCGTATTCGTCCATCAATGAGGGCACGTCATCTAGTCCAATGTGACGGGTGCCCGCAATGCGTTTGAACAGCAATAGCAGTATCGATTCCGGCGTGCCGTACCGCAGCCACATCTGAGGCGTCAATACATTGCCTGAAGATTTGCTTATCTTTTTGCCAGCCTTGTCTAGAAACATCTCGTACTTCACGTGGAGGGGGTGAGGATAGCCAAGTATTTCATCTGAAATCCAGTCGTTTACTCTGACAGAATCCATAATATCCTTCCCATATGCCTCAAAGCGTATGTCAAGAGCTTGCCACCTTGCTGCAAATTCCACTTTCCAAGCAAGTTTGCCCTCGCCCTTTGTCGTGTCCGCCTCGCCCTTGTTGCCACAGCCCTTGATTTCCTCCTTGCCTATCGTGCCGCCTCGGCATACGTAAGAGACTTTTCTTTCATCTGGCAGGTACTCTTGTGCTACTGCGGTATAGAGCCTCCCGCAACTGCTGCATATAGGAAAATAAGGTAAGATTTCAGTATACTTATCCTGGCCTACAAACTCAGCTATTTTTTGCCCAAGCTTGATTCTGTTCTTCAATATTGTATCAATTTGCTTCGTCAATACTCCTTGCTTGTACGCTTCGCTGCCACTTTGAAAGAGATACTTTATCCCTGCTTTGTCAAGGCCATCCAAGAGGAGACTGCTCATGTGCATACCATAGGAGGCATGGCAGCTGCCAAATGGGTCAGGGATGGTTGAGACCGGCTGTGCAATGTGATCCTTCAACCAGTTTGGTAAACCTTGGGGTATTCTGCGAAGTCCATCCATGTCGTCTGAATATGCTACTAGTTCAGACTTGAAGCCAAAGTTCTGAAGTGCAAGAGCAACGCCATAAGCTCTCACTGCGTCGGCCATGCTTCCGATGTGAGGAATGCCTGATGCGCCAAGGCCGCTCTCAACTCTTATTAGACCCAAGTTGCGACCAAGTTTTTTCTCCCTTCTGATTAGAGCGTCTGCAACTTTATCAATCCAGGTTCCCTTACCGATCACCATTTGCTCTTCCATTATTATAGCACCCTTGAAACATATGGACCGTCCTGCTGATAGCCAAGCTTTTTGTAATATTGCCTTGTACCAACAGCACTAATCACTGCAATCTTGTCAACTCCCAATTCACCTTTAGCGATGTGCTCAGCCTCCTTGAGCAGTTTCATTCCCAGTCCCCTATGCTGGTAACTATCGTCGATCACACTTCTGCCAATGCTGATCGCCTGCCCGTATATGTGGAGCTCACGCACTATCGCGCTGTAATCAAGCTCGCACCTATGCGGTCTTGCCACCTTTCGCAGTCTCAAGAATCCAAGTATTGTATCGCCAGCTTTGGTTTCATATGAAAGAAATATCTCACGGCCTCCGGAAGCAGAGTAATCTGTTCTTCTTAATATCACCTCTTCTTCTGAAGGGTATCTTCTCTGTAAACCGGTTTCCCTACACCGGATGCATTTGCACCTATAGCCCTTTTGCCTCAACTTTTTCAAAACTATCTGCCTAAAGTTGCCGTTCTTGGGGCCAGCGATGATATCCTCTGGCTCAATTTCGCGCTGGATTCGCATTATGCGTACCCATTCTGGCACTGCCTTTTTGGCCTCCACAATTACGTTTGCCAGCTCATCGTCAGAGTATGCCTGATATTTGCCGCTCCTTTGCATTTTGAATAAGCCAGTGTGCTCTAGCACAAGTGTTGGGTAAATCTTCAGCATATCAGGTTTGAAAGCATCATCTTCGAATAACCGCCTGAAATCTTCAATGTCTTTTTCAGGTGAGCTTCCTGGCAATCCTGGCATCATGTGAGCCACTATCTTGTATCCAGTGTCCCGAGCGACCTTGAAGGCACGGACCACATCATCGAGCGTGTGTCCTCTGTTTACTAATTTGTATACGTTATTGTCAAGAGACTGAACGCCAATTTCTATCCTTGTTATTCCAAGCTCTAACATAAGATCAATGTGTGTCTCCTTGCAATAGTCCGGTTTAGTCTCGACAGTGAACCCAACACACCGGTTGTCGGCAGTCTCGTTGGTAGATATCGCTTGCTGGAGAGTGGATGATTTCTTACCATTCAGAGCGTCATAGCACGACTTGGCAAACTCCCTCTGGTAGTCAGCCGGCATGAATGGGAACGTGCCACCTACAATAACGACCTCTGTCTTGCCAATGTCGTGCCCCCGGGTTTGCAGCTGACCCATTTTCGAAGCGACCTGCTGGTAAGGATCATAGCTGAACGTCTGGGCGACCTTTGTTGCTGGCTCAGTACCGGTATAACTAAGCGGCGTGTTGAACTCGATGCCGCCAGGGCAATATATGCACCTGCCGTGCGGACAGCCGTATGGCTTGGGCATAACTGCAATTACTGCAACGCCCGAGGCTGTCTTGGCCGGTTTGACCATAAGCATCTGGCGGTAGCGGTTGTCTTGCAAAAATTGGATAATGTGCTCGTTCCTAGGTATCGTGCGTAGATGATATTCTGATGCCGTCTTCCTAACAATTTTGAGAATCTGCCCTCTTAACAATAGATTCTTGCTACTTTCTATCTGCTCTGCAATAGATTTACAGGCGTGCCGATAGTTGTTGTCGTTGTTGTCATCGTTATTGTCGTTGTCATTGGCCTCCTGCGCTACTGATGAGAGCAATTCTGAATAATCAGCAAAGTACGAATATTAATTTTTGTTTATAGCGTTTTATTTCTACTATCTATTCTAATAGTAACCTCGCCCGTACCTTTCTCTATCTTGCCCACAACCTTGCAGCGGGTCTTATGCTTTTTAAAAACACTAATAATATCATCGGTAGTTGCCTTTGTACCAACCACGCAAAAACCTACTCCCATATTGAATGTTCGGTACATTTCCTTGCTGTCAATGTTACCATCAACCTG
The DNA here is from genome assembly GCA_046732455.1 of Thermoproteota archaeon. Classification (GTDB taxonomy): domain Archaea; phylum Thermoproteota; class Nitrososphaeria; order Nitrososphaerales; family Nitrososphaeraceae; genus Nitrososphaera. Next base: position 20,765 of record JBKPNF010000143.1, read on the forward strand.
TATCTGCTTGAATATTCCTGTCGGTGCTGGAAGATCATCAAAGACATATCTCACTCGGGGATTTAGACGAGGTAGTTTTGTAAATCCGCCCCCTGTAATATTTGCAAAGCCGTGTACCTTTATTCCTCTCTTCAAAATCTCCAATACAGGCCTTACGTAAATTCTGGTTGGGATCAATAGCTCTTCGCCCACTGTCTGCACTAGATGATCGGCAGTATCGTCTACTGAATACTTTGAAAGCAAAACTTTCCTAGCAAGTGTGTAGCCATTAGAGTGGAGACCGCTGCTTTCAACTCCCAAGATAACGTCACCCGGCTTGATCATCTCTCCAAGGATTGGCTTGCCATTAACCACTCCCATTACCGTTCCTGCCAAATCGAAGGCGTTTTCATTATCGCCTGCAATCATATCTTGCAAAATAGCCGTCTCGCCGCCGACTATAGCCATCTTGCTCTGCTGGGCACCCTTTACTAGACCCTTGGCAATCTCCTGCATGAGCCATTCGTTTGCATGACTCAGTGCAATGTAATCGATAAACGCGACTGGTTGTGC
>JBKPNF010000144.1:0-1861 GCA_046732455.1 Thermoproteota archaeon
TAATACTATTAATATTTGCCATGGATTTTCCTGCAGGCAGAGGGGCTATTATCAGCCAGTTCCGTGTTTGGCCTTTCCCCTCCACCCTAATAATGACCTTCGGTGAACGGAACAGAAACCCGGGCCATCATTTTGCAGGCACATAAAATATAACCAATTTTTTATTTAAACCATATTCGAAAAAGGTAACACAAAAAGGATTAATTGTAAGGATTAGCATAGATCACAAGAGGCAAGATTAATGGGAGAAGATTTTGTTAAAGTTGCTGAGACAAAAGACATTCAAGCCTCACAAATGATGGCGGTAGAAGTAAATGGCGAAAAGGTGTGCCTCTCCAATGTTAAAGGAAAATACTATGCAATAGGCAATGTCTGTACCCATATGGGAGGTCGTCTTGCAGAAGGAAAACTTGAAGAGTATATAGTTCAGTGTCCTTGGCATGGTTCTAGATTTGATACTAGGAGTGGTGAAGTAGTCAGACCCCCTGCAATGAGACCTGAGCCAACATATGAAGTAAGAGTAGAAAATAATAGAGTATTAATTAAAAAACATAACGAGAAAAGCTAGTGCTATGCAAATATGTATGGTCAAATTAGAAACTGGCTCTATTTCAAGCAATAAATCCACTTTTTGAGGTGATATCACTTCATGGCGCGAGGGGCTCGCTACGATGTCCCTCATTATTGCCTAATTGCAATTCACAAGGTAAGCAGGAAAAAAATATGATGATAGGCTAGTCATCAGCCTCTGGAAAAATCCTAAGAACCTCAAATAAGAGTTAGATGTTACATGGGATTTAGAAAACTGCAGGCAATAAAAAGTTGCACTGGTATGACCGATGGGCTCCCGGTCAATATTAGTGACAGCTACTTTAGTTTACTTTCTATGATTGCTCTTATTCTGTAAATTTGCAGGATTATATACATCATTCAACATATACATATAATCATTCATGACACAGGAGGAAATTGCAGTTGTAACAGGCAGCTCTACTGGTATAGGATTTGAAACTTCGCTTACATTGGCAAGAAATGGATTTTATACTTATGCAACGATGCGCATGTTAGAAGGTAGTAGAGGATCAGAGCAGATAACAGATATAGCCAAAAGGGAGAATCTACCATTACAAGTTATCCAGTTAGATGTTGATAATGACAAGTCAGTATCAGATGCAATTAATACAATAGTGAAGGACAAGGGACGAATTGACATTGTAATCAATAACGCAGGATATGCTTTAGCAGGGCCGTTTGAAGAAACTTCAACTGAAGAAATGAAGACGCAGTTTGAAACTAACTTCTTTGGTGCAGTAAGAGTAATGCAGGCAACAGTTCCTATAATGAGGAAACAAAGAAGAGGTAAAATAGTAAATATTACGTCTATGGGAGGAAGAATCGCAGTTCCTCTTGACTCTATGTATCATGGAACTAAATTTGCTCTAGAGGGTGTATCTGAATCTCTACAATATGAACTTGAACCATTTGGAATTAAGATTATACTTATAGAACCTGGAGCTGTAGGTTCAAACTTTTGGAAGAATTTGAAGATAGCTTCTAAGACATCAAGCCACGATAATATTGACTCACCATATAAACAAATAGTAAATAATGTCTCAGAATCATTCAAACAAATGCAACAAAATACAATACATCCGTCTGAGGTTGCAAACGTGATTCTACAAGCAGTGCTATCCGATAGTCCTGATTTTAGATATGTCGTAGGAAAGGACGCAGCTGCAATTATAGAGGCAAGAAGAAGTATGCCGGATAGAGAGTTTCAGCATTTTATGAAAGGTCAGTTTAATTTATAATTTGATATTCAAATAACCCTTAAAGATTCGTTAGCAGAACCCTATTACAC
>JBKPNF010000145.1:0-16058 GCA_046732455.1 Thermoproteota archaeon
TCCGATTCAAGAAGCATATTTCAGCAACAAGTTATTAGTTCAAATTTGATTGAAATAGATCTAGATAACTTTGAACTGCGCCCGACGGTTTGTAGCGTTTCACCGGTTTGAACCTTAACCTTATGGCATCGGCTTCTGAGAGAGACACCCTGCCTTGGCATATTCTTTGCTTGTCAAGGCGGAGGTAGAGGTTCCCCTTTTCGTCGGAATATTCTTGAAGAAACCTTGACAGATGTTCCTTGTCAGCACTATTCAAGAGTGAAATGACCTTGTTAGCCAGCGAGCCTGCTTCTTGGCTGGAAAGTATTGCTTTCTGCAACAAGATCTTGTTCTTGTAATGTCCCTCTGATGAGGAACTTTTAAAGCGGCTAGCCGAGACTAAGAGTGCATCTTCTATCGCCTTGAGCACCTTGCTGACATCTTCTGTAGCGTGGAGTACAAGATCAATCTCCGCCGCGGAAAATCTGAAGCTGCCACCTTTCTCAGACATTTGAAGTACAGGATAAAAAACCGGCTAAAGGCCTATGCAATCTCACTAAGCCGGTGCAGGAGATTCGATTGTTTTGGCTTCGTAAACAGCACGGGATGCAGCTGTTGATATGAGCTTTGTCTTCTTAATCCCGAGGTGTCGGATTGCGGTTATCTTTTTCGCTTCGTCAAGTACATTGGCTCCAAGCTTACTGTTCGTCTCCCTTGGAATATCTTCGCCCTTGCTCCCTGTAATTTCTTGTATGAACTGGTCAACTGTCATCTGCGGGATCCTCTCAGACAATATCCTCTGACCTATCAGCCTAATCTCGTGTTTTTTCGATGAATTAACTCTGCGATGGGTGAATGCAATCATTGCAACTCTGAAAGTGTGGCCATCTATCGTAGTGTAGTCATGAGTAAAAGTGATCATAGAACTACCTCTCCGGATAAGGCTCCTGAGAAATTCTTTGGCATATTCGTGTCCTTTAAAAATAGTGGTCGCCACACCATCTGTTATATTGTCTATTTGAATAAAGACCTTAATTTGGTGTTGATCCATGCTTTGGTCAGGGTTACCTTTCATCATGTCGTGCAGCGTATTTTCAATTGTACGTCCCTTTGACTGACTTGCGTCTGTAACCGGTATAAAATTAATAGGCACCTGGGGCTCGAATCCCGAAGGTTTATTTACAATTACCCATTGCTTGTCACGCCACTTGTCGCGTACTCGGCCTCCCTTTCTCGCACCTTTCGCCATAAATTCTTCTTCTTCCCATTCTTTGACTAAAATTTATAATATATATACGATGCGTCAAGCTTTAGCTCGAATCTCCTCCAAACCGCCCATGTATTTCTGCAGCACCTTTGGCACCTCCACCGTGCCGCTTTGAGTTTGAAAGTTTTCAAGTATCGCGACCATGGTGCGCTCTGTTGCTACAAGTGTGCTATTGAGCGTATGTACAAGATGTGTTTCTTCGTTAGTCCTGTCCCGGAATCGTATGCGAAGTCTTCGAGCCTGGTAGTCTAGGCAGTTTGAGCAAGAAACTACCTCCCTGTAGGCATTTTGGCCAGCCATCCATGCCTCAATATCATACGTCTTAGCTGATATCTTACCGGTGTCGCCGGAGCATAGTAACATTACACGGTTAGGAATGCCAAGTTGCTTGTAAAATTCCTCAGATAGTGCAAGCATCCTTTCATGTTCCCTCCACGACTCTTCCGGACGGCAGAAGACAAACTGCTCCACCTTTTCAAACTGATGAACACGAAATATCCCCTTCATGTCCCTACCATGTGCACCGGCTTCTTTACGAAAACAGGAGCTAAAGCCAGCGTATCTTATTGGAAGCTTTATTCCTTGGAGGATCTCATCCATGTGCATACTTGCTATTGCATGCTCAGATGTACCTATCATGTAAAGATCTTCCTTCTCTAGCTTGTAAATCACGTCCTCAAAGTCATTCAGTATAATAGAGCCGACCATTGGTTCTCTTCTAATCATGTATGGAGGTTGGATTAGAGTATAGTTGTGTTCTGATAGATAGTCAAGTGAAAAGTTAATCAATGCCTGATTCATCTTTACAAGCTCTTTTTTTAGGAAGTAGAACCTCGCGCCTGATACTTTAGCAGCACGGCCTATGTCTACAAGATCAAGGGATGTAGCAAGGTCAATGTGATCTTTTGGATTAGCAGTCGGCTTCATACGACTCATAATGCTGCTGTCATTTTGTCGGACTACCACATTCTCCCTTTCGTCCTTGCCAACCGGAACCCCCTCGTTTAACAAATTGGGCAAAGCCATCATCAACTGATCGAACTTCTCTTCAATTTGAATTGCTTCAGATTGCTCCTGGCCCAGTAGTGCGCTCACCTGTTTCATCTCTGCAAATTCAAAAGACGCATCCTGTCTGGACTTCTTCTTGCTTGCAATGGTTTCCGAGAGGAGATTCTTTTTCCGCCGAAGCTCCTGAGTCTTGGCCAAAAGCTCGCCCCGGTCCTTGTGTAGCATTATCAGCTCGTCTAGCGGAAAATCTGTCATGTTACGCTTTTTCAGCATGTCACGAACGGACTCAGGGTTTTCTTTCAAAATTCTGGGGTCTAACATTAATCGGCCATCACTTTTTTTGCCAGAGATATGTGCTCAAGAATTTCATCAAGGGTGCTCAATATCGTTGCAGTTGGGATATTTTTGCCTGTCAACTCAATTGCAAGTATGGAGCCTCTTGAAAACATCTTCATTGATAGACCCTTCGGAAAGTTGACATTATCTGGTATTAATGCCTTAACAATCGCCTTTGTTTGGGCGCTGCTCGAAAAGGAGATCTCGACTGCAACTGCAACGTCAAGATGCCTCCATGGCAAATTTCGGATCATTTGTCTCCGCCTTTATTCCTGCAATAAAATCCTCAAGACCTGAAGCTGGGATGCTACATCCTGCAGCTGCTGAATGTCCGCCACCTGTGCCATTTAATAACTTGGAGCACTGATGCATCATCACACCAAGGTTTAGCTGTAGCTTGCATTCAAGACATTTTCTTGAGGAGAACTTGTAGGAGGTCCCGTCCTTTGTGAGTGTCCTTATAAATAGTAGCCTGCCCGAAAGGGAAGGTGATCCACTGAGAAGCGATGAGACAGCTCCTAACATGTCTTCCTCTAAAATGCCGTCACCATTGACAATGGCAATCTTGCCGTCGTCGGCAAGCCTCCATTTTTCGCTAAAGATCCTGGAAATATAGTTGCGCAGAGTCCCCCAATATGTACTCACTATCTCCTCTCCTGCACTTAATGCATTGTTTCTATCTCCCATACATATTGCAATGCCTACTCCTGCTCTCCCTGTCCTACCGCATGCATTGATCATGTTTGAAAATTCTCTTGCGTCTCTTAGCTGGCTCCGCCCGTCCTCTCTTACAAGCGTGTAGACATAGCCAACAAGGTCGTCCCGCCATATTTTGGATAGCCCTTTATTTGAAGTAGCCACAAACCTGGCTATTGCTTCAACAATGTCACTTTTCTCTTCCTGTGAAAACTCTGCCAGCACACGCCAGCGGCCACCATCGTCTTTCAGCTTTATCCCAGCATTCTTGAGCAAGAGGTAGCATGCCTCCCAGTTCCACGTCAGGCCGTCGATGTAATGAAATGTTGAGTATGCAAGCGCCTCGTGGAGCGGACGAGTCTCCCGTCCCGTTAGTACGATATCCAAATCAACGGTTACAAGCCCAAGCGACTGAGCGCTCTTTAGTATTTCGGCATTCAGACCAGAAAATGACTTTTTATTCCCTTGATCTTGCCTATCGGCCACAGCTGAAACAACTGCTATGGCTGACAGGTCGCGGTTCTTAAAATCAAGTCTGCTTGCCACCAAGTAGGCCATTCCCCCTGCAGGCACTTCTCTTCCTCCATCAATGCCGAATTTCCACGGGTTTAGTATCTGACCATCTTCGTCTGTTAATACCTCTTCCTTAGTAACCTCATGATGGTCGATAATGACCCACTTGTCGCCAAGCGTTTTCCTCAGATGTGAAGCCCAACCCCCTCCCAGATCAGTTATAATATAAAAATCGCGGCTTTCAGTCCTCATCTTCTCAATAAGTGAGGAGTTCATATCAGACACGGCCCTGACAGAATAGCGCGCTTCCATACGTCTGAGTGCCATTGCCATTATGCTACCGGATGCGATTCCATCTGCGTCAAGATGAGTAATAATGGCAACCTCGTTGCCGCCTTCTACAGTCGATCTCAATTTTTCAGAAACATGTCTAACGGCATCAGTAAGCGCTTCACTCATCTAAAGTAGTACCTGCTTTATTATTATTATTGTAGCTGGGCAATGACTGCTGCATATTTCCAGTTCTTTGGAATCTTGCCCTTTCGTTTATAGTACCTTGACATCCTATGGATCTTGGATTCTACCAACTCTAGCGACCGGACATTCCTGTGGTCGCTATTGTGAACTCTAAGGTGCTTCTGAAGCCCAAGAGCCTTTCTAACGAGCTTGTCCAAATCTTCTGGCATCTCTGACATTATATTATTCTCAATCAAAACGTCGGTGACACTCTTGCCCAGAACAGGTTTGGCCAGAGGTATGCTGTGTTCATCTCTTAACCTTAGTCCTATTTCGCTTGGACTCAGACCTTCCTTCGCAAGCCCGACAACAAGAGCGGAGACTTGATCTGCGTTCTGGCTAAGCCAAGGTGCAGGTTCTTTTGAGGTGGGACGAATTGAATGAGACTTACCATGAGTGTGAACATGAATTCTAGCCATTTTCAACGAATATGGACCAACTCCTTTTATAAGTCGTTCTGCTCTATACTCGTGCTTGGACGAAAATAACAAGAATGAGTTACGGGAGTCTGCCTTGTACTCACTTGGTTCTGCTCTTTTAGGTGTATATTTCTTCGTCAATTACTTTTTTCAGACTCACGTTTAGTAAATTCAACCTCAGGCGGTTATATGATAGCTGACCCCAAGGGGGAAGGGGTTTTGCCCGAACAACTCTTACAGTGAAGAGTTCTAATCTGCGAGCCATCCTTCTAGTTGCATTGTGTCTCAATTCTGAAGGTTTTCTCGGATTCGACCGAGTGCCATTTCTCACGCTCCGATACTTTATAAGTTCTAGTATATACTTAATTTGTATGGCAAATTATGAGGCATTGAAAGCCAGTGTAGACAAGAATGGCGAAGTGATGATTCAAGTTGATACCGGCGAGGAAATTGAATTACATAGACACAATGTTAGGTTTGAAGATAGTACAAAAGAGATAGTAGTAGACGCAGGAACCAAAACATACTGGATTGGTGCTGATAGAGTCTCTTACTATTGGATACACAAACAAGGTATTGAAAAGGGAAAAGAATAGACCTTTTGGTACAGATAAAAAAACACGTGCTTCTCGCTTACCCTGGATTTCCTATAAGCAATTTTCATTAGCAAGGTACTTTTTGATATCGAATTCGAATTTGGACAAGTAAATGTAGAACCCGGATGTGCTGCTGATCCCTGCACTAATTGAGCAGTTGGATGATGTTAAAGTATCGATAACCATAAGACCAAACAACCAACCAGCAGGGAATGCATTTGCATTTATTTCAGTGTCGATCCAAAAGCGTGGATCGTCTAAAGAACTCGCCTTCCTGCAGAGTGAAGAGATTCCAGGGCATTATTTAGCACACATATTTCCTTCAAAGACAGGAGCATATTCACTAGTCTTCAATGGTCAAGTTGAAGGAAGGACAGTTCAAATTACAGTTCCAAATGAAGACGTAGAAGATGGGGGAAGGCTTAATTTCCACCGTCAAGTGGAGATAGTGGACAATTACGTGGAAACAGTAGTACAAGAAGAACTATGAGTTTGCATGATATTTCTCTCAAGAAGTTAGCACTAATTATCGTAGCCGCCGGTGTCATCATAGTATTTGCCCTTTCAGGGTTTCAAGCAAGAAACCTATTTGCACCAAGTGTGACAGAAGAAGCAAGCGTCATCATAAAAGATGAGGACGGCACCTGCATAGTGGAAGGTTCCGATTATGTCCCAAGAACCATATCAAATTGCCCATACAACATCGGAGATACTCTATCCATAACTTACAAACCGCAACAACCATCTATTGAGAGGCAAGAACTCCGACAAGGTGCAGGAGGCTGATGGCATATAGCCTGTACTGTCTATCTTAGAGAAAAATCATGCAAACCGAAATGGTTCGGGCAGGTTGTATTATCTTTATGGACAGAAGCGGTAGCCCCTATGTAATAGTCTAGCTATTGTACCGTGAAGACTTGACATCTCAGTATGCATCGACGAGAAGAAGAATTAAGGTTTAAATTTTTGCGATTCGATCCAAAAGAAGGTGAATCTGCCAGTTCAACAAATCATGTGGCTATGATTCTAGTCGTACAGTAATCGGCTATTGGCATACTACCTGAAGAGGTTTGTCTTTGCCAAATCCAAGATCTCATCTCCACGGCCGTTCAGCACGGCCTTTATCATGTAAAGAGTAAAACCACTTATCTGTGCTAGGTTAATGCTTGGGGGAATAAGTAACTCCTGCCGGTTGACGGCTACGTCCACTAATGCCGGACCATTGTGCTCCATGGCCTGCTTTAGCATTGGCTTCACCTGCTCAGGCGTCTCTGCACGAAGTCCTAGAATTCCAACAGCCTCTGCCAGCTTTGAAAAATCAGTATCTACAAGATTTGTGCCGTAAGTTAGTATCCCCGCAGCTTTCATCTCTAGTTCGACAAAACTCAGGGCGCCGTTGTTAAATACTACAATCTTTATGGGCAGCTTCAACTGTCTTAACGAAAGAAAATCACCCATGAGCATCGAAAACCCACCATCGCCGGAAAGACAAATTACCTGACGTTTAGGAAAGACTTCTTGGGCTCCAATCGCCTGTGGGAGGGCGTTTGCCATCGACCCGTGCGAAAAGGAACCCAGCAAACTACGGCTGCCGTTCATCTGCAGGTACCGTGCTGCCCAAAGCGTGGGAGTCCCAACGTCGCACGTGAAGATTGCATCGTGCGCTGCAGTGTCGTTAATGATTTTAGCAACGTATTGAGGATGAATTGGAGTTCGGCCAGGCTCACCCACTGCGTAAGAATCTAAATCCTCGCGAGATTTCATGTAATGATTCAGTGATGCCCTCAGGTGCCGCTTGTCACTTTTCTGATTGAGCAAAGGTTTTAGTGCTGCTAGAGTTTCGCGGACATCGCCGACCAGCCCAAGATCGATCTTTGTTCGTCTACCGATTTGCTCACCTCGAATGTCCACCTGAACTATGTAGGTGTTTGGGGGGTAGAATTGCTGGTAGGGAAAATCAGTGCCAAGCATGAGCAGCAAGTCAGAGTCCATCATAGCATGATATCCGGATGAAAAGCCAAGCAGTCCGGTCATGCCTACGTCGTATGGGTTATCGTATTCAATGAACTCCTTGCCTCGCATTGCGTGGACAATAGGAGCATGGAGAAGGCCTGCAACCTCAACCAGTTCTGAATGTGCACCGGCGCAACCTGCCCCACCGAGAATTGTGACTTTCTGTGCGGAATTGAGAATCTCTGCAAGCCTTGCAATTTCTGCTTTAGATGGGCAGACCAGTGCCTTGGGCTGCTCGAAAGGTATGAATGGTCTGCTCGAAGCGGCTTCCTGCAGTGCAACGTCTCCTGGAAGAACAACGATTGCCACTCCCCGGAGGGAGATTGCAGTTCTTATTGCAATATCAAGGACACGGGGAATCTGATCAGCGTGGGAGATCAGCTCACAGTATTGACTACACTCCCTGAACAGAAGTTCAGGGTGAGTCTCCTGAAAGTACCTGCTCCCGATTTCTCTTATGGGAATATGTGCCGCAATTGCCAGGACTGGCACCCTGCTACGGTAGCAATCGTAGAGTCCATTAACGAGATGCGTGTTTCCTGGTCCGCAGCTCCCCGCGCAGACAGCAAGGTTTCCCGTGAGGTGAGCTTCGGATCCAGCCGCAAACGCGGCACTCTCCTCGTGGCGAACGTGCACCCAGGAGATGTCCTTTTCGTGTTCTCGGACAGATTCAGTAATTCCATTCAGAGAATCGCCGGAGATACCGTATATTCTCTTTACGCCGGCTCCTATTAAAGACTCGACGATGACATCCGCAACTTTCTTATTCGCCAAGAACTTATTTGACCCTCTCACGATGGAATAGTCCTTGAAAACTTAAATACTTTTGACAGGTTTCTTGTCTGTTCTACGGCTTAGCAACTTTGGATAGGTGGTCTCTTTGTTCTTCTTATCTGCTTTTTGTCTGAGTAGTCAAACATCCAAATTGGCCTAACATTTCCTGCGCTCACGATGGTCTAATGACTGAAGTTCTTACACAGAAGATTGGATATTTCATTCATTTCTCTCTCAGGAGTTGTCAGTATTACAGATAAAAAAATTGGCTATAAATAATAATCATACACTAAACTCAAGATAGATAAGAAGCCATAAAGCCGTCAAAATTGAGTTAATGATTACATCATCATTTTTGTTTTGTTTTGTTATGTTCATCGCAACCCGAGAGCGTCCTTTAAATCTATTTCATGATCCTGCTCTTGGGCAATAATATCTCTCAATTTTGCAGATAGTGCAAATTCGCCCGCTCGTTCAGCTGCGAGAATTCTCTCTCTATAGCTCTTGATTGTTTCCTGCTCTGCTCGGAGGTCAATTTCAAGCATCGTTCTTGAATCATCTGAATATTCGGCCTCTTTGGCTTTAACCGTCGGATCTCCACCTAAATAATCAATTTGTCTAGCCACCTCAAGTGCGTGTGCTAGTTCCTCCGAAGCATGCAGTTTCAATTGTTCTGCAATGTCATTATATTCCGCGCCTTTGAGTGCGGAGCTGAAAACCACATATTGAATAATTGCTTTATATTCGCGCGCAAGATCTTCATTCAGTCCTCGGATGATCTCGTCTTTGCTAGACTCTGGGGCATCTCCAGCATCAGCCGCTTGAGAATTCTGGCTCCTTGACACGACGTCCTTATGTCACTCATTTGAATTAAGGGTTATCAATAAGAGCTATCGTATTGTTTCGTCGCCATCTAGAGCAACTATCTGACGGTTTACAAAGGAGCAGTAGTTGTGTCTAGTATTAAAACAAGACCTGCAAGGTCTTGTGGCCTGCCTGCCTGCCCTTCCCCGTTAAAATTACGAAAGGATCGATTAAAGAATTGAACAAGCGAAAGCTCTAACCTCCTGCACGGTCAGCATCGATTGTCATCATATCAGTGATAGACTTCGGCAATCTCAGAATCACTTGAAATAAATATTATAGTATCATGCACGGTTTTGCGGCATATTCAAAGTTATGCTATAACATAAAGGCGATATCCGATGAGCCAGTAGGATATGCAAAAATTATCTCTTTGAGATCTTCTGAAGTAATTCCACGCTGGATTGCCAAGGCGAAAATATTGATTTGCTCTTCAGCCTGTGGACCAATTATATGAGCACCCAAAATATGATCACTGCCCTTCTCAATAAGGACTTTAAATGCAGAGAAGTTTTCACCTACTCGACGAGAAGAATACCAGCTAGATGTATCTTCTTCATAATTTATTCTAAATTGCATACCCTGTTTCTTCGCTATTTGTTCTTGTAAACCTACTGCTGCCATTGGCGGAATTGTAAAAAGTATACTTGGTATAGCTACTTTAGTTTCGCTTGTTTTATGATTCCCATTCAAAATGTTAATTGCGGCAAGCCTCTTCTGCAGATACGAGGACTTTCTTGGGATCACAGCCCCTCAGAGCACATCTTCCACCAAATGGCCAGTAATCAATTATGGCTACTTTCCAGCCTGCAGAACTATACTTGCTTGCCGCATGCAAAGCCGCTAGACCTGTTCAAATAATAACCAAATCATATTTGCTATTGATCATTTTGTACTACCATCTCTTGACCATCCATAAAAGATTCTAATATTTAATATTGAAGTACTAACCAGAATGAATCAGCTGATGAAGCCAAAATTTGATGGATTTACGAAGGTAATATTGCGATATGCTTTTAATGGGTAGGATAAAGTCACATTTCATAGATCCTGTCCTGTGATGAATAAGCCATTGTCTGAAACAAAACGCAACAACTACACATATTTAGCATGTGGTGCGTCGATTTCGTTACACTAGGATTTAGTAAAGAGATCAGAAAATGCTCTTATTGACACTCCAAGTAATTGCATCATGGGGGCTTTTTGCTGTAGGGTTTTTTCAAAGGACATATCTACTAGTAATTACAGAAGAACCTGTTAACCGATATACCAACTAGACTGTGTTGAAATGGCTGTGGATTATTTTTTTCTCATCTTTCGGTGAAGGTTGAAGATGGGCAAATTCTGAACACAGCAGGAATTGAACAAACATTATACTCTCGGCAATAGTATCCTCTGCATTTCTGATTGGCAGTGTAGTGCCTATGTTTATAAAATATTCCTCAAGACTAAAGCAAATATCTCTTCTTTTGCCTCGGGCATCTTCTTCTTCTTCTTTGCGATCTCTTTTTCATTAGTTGACAATTCGATTAGGATAGGAAACGTACCGGGCATGGTAATCGGATTTGGCATCGGCTCAGTAATATTTGGTATGGCCAACCATTGGCTCAAGAGAAGGTACGGATTAGATATTGCAACCATGAAGAATAGTAGTCAAAGCAGTATTTCCCACATCACGAATAATAGGAATAATGGGTGTAGTGAAAAAAGGCTCTCCAGCAGAGATTGTAATTATGGGGACGTTTCTAGATAGCATACCCGAGAATGTCTATATCGGAATCATTATCGCTCTGAATCTGCCAGGTATCAACCGTGCGGTAATAGTTCATGTAAGCCGGATTACTGCCAGATCCAAATGTCACAAAATATGAAGCCGCTAAGCTCGCAAAGTATTTTTAGAAGGCGGGTGGTAGTATGTGTGTCATCCTGCGATAGCAGAATGGTGGCCATGACCTAACAGAGCAAGAGGTATTATTCAACCAGCTAAACATCGTCTGGCATGCTCTAGATTATGAAACGTCTAAGAATATCCTTCCTCTTCTTTCCTTTGTAGACAACCCCTGCAAGGCCTCTTGGATATTATCAAGGTCAAACGTTTTCCACACCTTTATCTGGATTTGGTCATGATTATCAAGAAGGTCTCTTAGTTCCCTTCTTGTTCCCCCCGTAGAACCTATCAGTTGTATTTGTTTTGAGTACAGTGCTCGGACATTTAGTTTAACATCTGCACCGGTAAGTCCTCCAAAAGTTACTAACCTTCCATTAATGCCAATCGATTCAAAGCTGCTATCCCACGTCTCAACTCCTAGTGAATTTACGACAACATCTGACATCTTGCCGGAAGTAATTTCTCTCACATGTTCGACTGTTCTGTCATAGTCCGCTATTACATAGTCGGCTCCAAAATCTCTCACCCATTCTTCCTTTGCAATTGCAATTACTTTAGCTCCCATCTTTTTGCCAAGCTGTGTAGCAATCATTCCAGTATTTCCAGACGCCCCAAAAACCAACAAATATTCATTTAGCTTCAGACGCGCCTTTTTTAAAGCATGAAATGGGGTTAATGCAGTAACAGGAAGACTTGCGGCTAAATTCCAATCCATATCATCTGGTATTTTGAACACATTTCTCTCTGGAACAACAATATATTCTGCAAATCCGCCATTGGTAATTACACTAATCAGGCCACCATTTCGGCAGACCATATCAAGCCCACTCAAGCATATATCGCATGTGCCGTCAAAGACTTTGTTATATATGAGTACCCTATCACCCCTTTTAAGTCCATTAGCCTCATTACCACTCTCCTCTATCGTGCCTGAAATTTCCGCTCCCGGAATGTGTGGCATTGGCTTGACAGTGGTGATAGAACCGGAAACTACTGTATTATCAATGGGGTTAACCCCTGCTACCTTTACTTTTATCAGAACGTCATCAGGATTGACTAATTTTGGCTTCTCCACATTATCTCTAACCATGAGATTTTCTATCCCATGTTTATCAAATACAGCTGCCCTCATCGTGCTCATGTCTTTTTTCCTTTTAGTTAGTTCCTATTATTATCATTAACATTATTAATTGATTTAAGACTGTCTACATAATCTTCTCTACTTAACTGCGACTACTGATTACTGGCGGAATTTTTTTGTAGTGGTAATAGAATTCTCTCGACCTCCCTCATCATATCTTCTACTGATGATTGTGTGAGGGAAGTAACTTTTCACATTGAAGGGGCAAATTTGGTCAGTTGCTTCCTCAATCAGTCTTCTTACTCCGTCGTGAGGGAGAATTACAATTTCGGCAGACCCCATCATAGTTTCATCTCTAATTGCCTTCGGGCTCTTCTCCTCCTTTATCCACCTTCAATGAGTCCTAGTTTTCTTGCCCTAGCCAAGGCTTTGATTCGTTATTCTGTAGGCTGCTTAGCCTATTGGTTAAAGTAATTGAAGCGTATGTATAGATTTTCGCATCAGTCTTTCCTATATGTAATGCCGCCTTCTGTTACATCACCGCTACTGCCGCCACGGTTCTGCTCTCCTCTTTTTCGACTATCTACCACAACTATTATTATTCCTGCTATGATTGTCAAAAAGCCTGCTGTCGCTAATACTGCACCCGCAATGATAACGGACAAGGCGCTTAGATCTACACCGGGCAGTGGTTGACCAACCCCATCTGAGGTGGAAGGAGAAGCAGAGGTTATGAACGGCATATAACCAAATGTAGAGTCAATGATAACAGGTCCCAATCCTGCATTGGTTATATTAAGAACGTGATTGCCAATGTTTTGTGGCTGAAAAGTAGTAAACAGGTTGGAAGAGAACTCATTACTACTTACAACGGTCCCAGAAGGATCTTTAACGGTCTCGATCAATCTGAGTAGTCCCTGTCCTCTATCTCCTTCTCCTGGCCTCTCAATATGAATGGCTACAGCTATTTGTCTTGAGATATCTGTTACCTGACTTGTTGCTTCTACTGATCTGCCAGGTTCTATTGAAACTCTGTTGATAAGAGTATTACTTTGTAGAAAAGTGCTAGCGAATGGGATAGCCCATACAGCAGCAATTATTATTCCCGCAATGAATAAAGCTCCACCTATAATCAAGATTATGTATCCTCGTTGTATCATGCTCTACTTTTTCCTCCGATCTGTTCTGTCTGAATGTCTCGTCTCTGAAATTGATTTATTATAAATCCTGCTCCCCCTGCTACGGTGCCAACTACTGTAATTAGCAACAGCCAAGATACTCGTACTATGAACGGATTAAGAATTTCCTGCGATGTTTCTTCGATGGTCATCCCAAAGCCCCCTATCTTCTTTCTTGCCAACAGCAATATCGCCCTAGTATCCAGTAAATAACATTAGTATGCTGGCAGCTGGAATTCCAAGGTTCGTTAACAAAAGATGTGGCCAAGCTAGGACAGTGGATGTCGTACCTTTGTATGGCTTGCCTGCCCTAATCTCAAAGTGGTGATAAAACTGCGCTGTGAGGCCCGTGCCGATTACTCCGACTACCAAATAGAGCCCCAATCCTAACAATGCAGTTATTTCACTAAAACCGACTTGGGGCACTGATACCCTCGATTGAACAAGCAGAATAGGATAGCCTGTCTTCGCTACAAAGGCTGCAAGCATGGCAGTAAGCAAGGCCACTATTGCGCTTTGGATAATTGCACTCTATGTAAAACGGCCTGCCCACTTGCTGGATGGGATGGGTCGCAACAGGATAGCACGGCGGCTTCAATCATCTTCCTCGTCTCCTCCCCCTTTGTCGTTTCTTTCGCTGCTCCTTCTCATTCCCATCATTTTCCTCAGCCGAAATATCAAGATCTTTCCCTGATTATTTGGATAGAGTGAGCTCTACTATAGACTCATAGCCGAGACTGCTCACGCCCATTAATTCATTATTTTGATATAATTGGCATCGCTGGCTCCGTCTTTCTTGCCTCTTGTCATTTCTTTATTACTATTGTATTGCTTGCCCTATTGAACAGCCTCTGCCTCTTTTCGTTTGTGAATATCCAGCCAAAGAACACATCTATCGGTAATAGAAATGCCTTGCCAAGGCTCTGTATAGCAACGCTTTTTGCGCCTGCCAAATTACCAGCCAAGTCTGTTGTCTTTATTTTGAGCAGCTTCTTGCCTATTGATTGTCCAGTGGTAGACTCAAAATATAGCCAGTAGCCGAAGAACAATAAGCTTTGAATTGCATACTTGGCTGCTCCTGACGCAGGGTTCTCCGATATGCCTTGGTTAAAAGCGAGGGGTGCGTATGCTATTGCAAATATTATTTCAATTGCTATGGTTACTATGATAAAGTCCACAAGCCACGCCCAGAATCTTGTGCTCCACCTTGCCAATGTTATTTCTGGTCCTTGATTGGGTTGCTCATTTGGATGATCTTTTGGTTCCAAAGTCATGCCTTATACTTCACATCAAAAGTATTATAAGATGATGGTTATTGTGCAATCCGCAGCATTCTTAGATTTTAATATTGAATTATTGTAAGGTGTCAGGCATGAGTCAACAAGAAACAAGCCCGAGAAACGATCTCAAGCTTATAGCAATTGCCTTATCAATATACGTCATATGGGTTGCAGCAACTTACATCTTAGAGGGCTTCGCTTGGTTCATTTGTTGCTCAAGAGCTAACTCTCAATTATCCTCAAAAAGTAGACAGGTTAGTACTTTCGGCTGGCTACTGTGGCGTTAACGAAACAATTTACGTCAGGAAAGGCTGCAGATACCCTAACGACACTCGCGCACCTCAGGTATTGAGAAATATGACAGTAGAACTACAGGCCATGATGTTAGCATCAATAATGTTCCCAGCGCAATGGTTAGAGGACCATCCAGAGATTTTGAATACCGTAAATCCGCCTAGGCCTTTCATGTACGCTACGCCTGAGATCATTAGCAACTAGCATTAGCAGTTGGTACATGGAATGGATCTTGTGACAGATTGGCTAGGATAACACAACCAACTCTACTGATTGTTGGAGACCAAGATCTCCTGGCGCCTCCTGCTAATTCTGTCATGATGGCTCAGAGAATACCTCACTCGTGGCTCGTTATTATAGAAGGAACGGAACATGGTGCGATGTGGCAAGAACCCCCCGAATTTAGTGCCGACATACAGAATTTCCTTGAGGTTACCAAGTAGCAATCTAAAGGATTGTAAGAATCGAGCACGATTTTTTATCTATTATGGCCAGGTCTGCTTAAGCTCCTTTCCGTATAATGATATTGTTAACGCATAATCGGACCCCTTTGTAATGAACATGCATAGAGAACGTCTTCAAGTTTGATACTTAGATGGATAGATGCGAAATCATCTAGCTATATAATGGTATTATTAACTTCCGAGAGTTTATTTAATAACACTTTAGCCTTTGGCGTCAACTCGTTGACTACAAGGTAGTTACCCTTACCTTCAGGGCGCCGCTCCTTTCTCACTATGTAGCCCTCCCTTACTGCACGTCTGATTATATGCTGTCCATAACCTGTTGACCTGAGCTTGGTTAGGAGCTTTACCGTTGAAATAGAGCCGCCAGGGTTGCCATCAATTGCTTGCAGCAAGTGAATTAGCCCTTTGTTGATCCTCGGAAAATCTGCAGCTGAAACTTCAATACTAGTTGTCCTCGTATTATTTCATATCCTCATCTTTTGTAGAAACTCTGCCCCTCTTTTGATACGCCGTATCCTTTTCGATTTTCAATCCATAGATAATTGCCTCAACATGTCAAAGAACTGTTCTCGTTTTACTAACAATGTTTCTAGCTGCTCTATCACTGGATGTTCGAAAAGGGTTTGTTGTTGTAGTTTTTCTATTCTCAAGCTAGCCAATTCAACTCCTTACAATGTATGGCGAACTTAACTCATTTTCCAACTGCTCTTCTTTTTCTTCTTCAAGAAACTCCACCAAGCGTGTGTAGTATAGCAGAAATTCCCTGCCCTTTTCTGTTGCCCTATATACTACTCCATCTGAAGAAGACACATCCTGTGCTATCAGCCTCTTTCCAATCAGCTCTCCGAGGTAGAGGTGTACCTGCTCGTAGCTAAGGTTTGCTCTGTAC
>JBKPNF010000146.1:0-4767 GCA_046732455.1 Thermoproteota archaeon
GAACCTTCAGGCAGTATATGATGCGTTAAAGTCGATAGACCGGACTGACAACTATAGTAAGGTTGGCGGGTCTGTAGCATATGCACTCAGCATTGCAGCTGTCGACTCTGCCGCCAAGGCACTCGACATTCCACTTTTCAAATTACTAAAACCAAGCGAGCCGTATGAGTTCCCCTTTCCGCTTGGCAACATCTTGGGCGGCGGCGCACATGCAGGGCCAGGTACTCCGGACATCCAAGAAATCCTTGCCTGCCCAGTGGGTGCAAAGAACATCATCGATGCTCTTGACATGAACTTCAAGCTTCACCGTGAGACTCGCAAAGTGATTGAATCTATAGACAAGCGCTTTACGTACGGTAAGGGCGACGAAGGAGCTTGGGCTCCAAATGTGAACAATGAGCAGGCGATTGCAATAGTAGAAAAGGCGGTCAGGAACTGCGGATACATACTTGGTAAGGACGTGGCGATAGGTATCGACTTTGCTAGTTCGTCATTCTGGAGCGAAAAGGAGCAGTTGTACGACTATGCGCGCCAAGGCATTAAAAGAGATACAGGCGAGCAGATTGAGTTTGCAAACAGGCTCATACGTGACTATAAGCTGATCTATGCAGAAGATCCAGTGCATGAGGACGATTTTGAAAGTATGGCACTTTTGAATAAAACAAACCCTAAGACGCTGATTACAGGAGACGACATGCTAGTAACAAACGCCGGCAAGGTAAGAGAAGCTGTCAAGTATGGGGCATGCAGCGGCGCAATATTGAAGGTCAATCAGGCAGGCAGTCTCTACGAGGCACTAGACTTTGCTAAAGAATGCAAAAAGAACAACATCAAGATAATAACATCACACAGATCCGGTGAGTCGACCGATTCACACATTTCTCACATCGCTATCGCCACAAGCTCTAAGATGTTGAAATCCGGCGTGCTGGGAGGCGAGCGCATTGCCAAGCTGAACGAGCTTGTGCGCTTGATAGAATATGATTTAATTGGTAAAATGCAAAATCTATGAGACACAAAGAATTCAAGGTTTAGCTGGTTTACAACAGGTAGGTATTGTTGCTGAATCAGAATGTTAAACTAGTGTATTTACCGCCACTGTCCCCTTATCACCCTCAACAAACCTAATCCAGTCAGGATAAAACCAATTACAATTAATGATACGTAAAGATAGGGAAGTGCAATAGCCAAGAATAGATTCAGTCCCATTGTTGGTTCTACCAATTTAGAAACTGCAAGGAGTAGACCGCCCGCTATTAGCAATACTGTTGTTATTCTTGTCTTTTGTCTATAACCGATTCCAAATGACAAGAAGAATAGAATTATCGAGGATATGCCAAGTAATATTCCACTCTGCTGGTCAGTTAGGGGTAAGAATCTCTCCCCACCCTGTGCTAGGAATGTTCCAGCAGTATCTATGATTAGAAGAATAATTGCAATAATAGCAAGAATTTCCGAAGTCTTTCGCTTTCTCGTATCATTTTGAAGGTAATACATTAACAGTCAAGTGCAGTCAATAGATGCTAAATACATTATTAGAAGATCATCTATTGTTCGGGGAATTCCAGTCCGTCAACCTCGCGGCTCGAAGCATTCGGCACAAGAGATGAAACAAATCTAAATTAAACCACATCAACACTTAATCATCACATTTTCAAACCAGTTGGCGTGTCATTGAATTTCAGTAATGTGGCTGCGTACCTCTGTGGAATGATTTAATTGCTATGGGAACCTTTTCAAGTGCTAGGAAATAAGAGACTTATTTTAGTGCAAGGGATGCAATAACATAGTATTAGATTTAAAGAGCAAATTTTGTTTTAAATGTTTGAGAAGATGTACTATCAGTTAGGTTAGGTAAGGTAATACTTATCAACTAGGTCATTTTTTACTGCCAGACTTAACTATGGTTGTCACGAATGTAGGCATATACCATGACAGTATCTGAATTGAATAATAACTTGAAAGTAGATGACAGCGGATTCGTAAAAAAGCTGAAGGAACGCGGTATAGCTAAAGTCTCCAACCGTCTGTTTGTAGGCAGAGATGAGCAAGCGGACAACAAGGCTCTTGTATTAGAGCCAGGTCACTGGGAAGATTATGATCCCTTTCTTTTAATGGCTGAGGACTGGTTTAGCTCTCAGGGGTTTGATTGGCACCCCCACCGTGGAATTGAGACAATAACTGTAGTACTAGATGGGAAACTTGAACACCAGGATAACAGAGGAGGCCATGGAATGTTGAAGGAAGGGGATGTTCAATGGATGACCGCTGGAAGAGGACTGTTGCACAGAGAGATGGCATATAATAAGCAACCAGTTCATACTCTGCAACTTTGGCTAAATCTTCCTTCTGACAGGAAGATGGTTGAACCAAGGTATCAGGATCTGCGTAGTGACCTTATGCCTGTCCGTCATGAGCCAGGAGTGGAAGTAAAAGTTTTCTCGGGGAAATCTGGCGGTGTGAAAGGACCAGCAGCAAATTATGTTCCAGTAACTATGCTTGATATAAGTATCAGGGGAGATAAGGATTCCTCTTCTTCCTTTACTCAAGAAATACCCGCAGGACAGGAGGGATTTGTTTATGTGCTCTCTGGACAAGGAACATTTGGATCTGACGGCTCCTCTATAACAGCCGGTCAAATAGGCCACGTTGCTAAAACCAACCCTCATGACGGACCGACCAGATTGACTGTAAATTCTAAAGAATCATCAAGATTCCTACTATGGACAGGACAACCGTTGCATGAATTAGTGGTAGCACATGGTCCGTTTGTTATGAATACAAGGGCCCAAATAGTTGAGGCCTTTTCAGATTATAATGCAGGGCTCTTTGGTCCTATTTAGTACATACAAAGGATGGGCCCATAAATACACAGCTGTTAAGAATGGGACAACTATATCAAATTAAAAAACATTGAGCAAAGGACTAGAACCTTTTTGGAAAGTCTTCAAAGACAATGAGGTCCACCAATCTATACCTTATCGCCATAAACTTGGTGAACAAATATAGTATTATTCACTTATTGAATTGCATGTCAGTTAAGCTTTATACTCTAGCCTCTAATTCGGAAGCTCTAGTTATCCCGCAAAATCATTGTTGAAGTAAGTTGAATTCAATCGTGGGATGGTTACCCCCAAGAAATGATTTAGTTGAGGGCATGAATAATACATGGTATCTAGCCCGTTTGGCCTTTCAGTAGCCCGTAATTTTTCTGGCAGATTATGACCTAATTAGACAAGCCTTTTGAGCCTTGGACTACCCCTTTTCCTATTTCCACTTTGTTAGTATTTTTTCCCTCCGGAAAACCGCCCTGCTGATGTAGAATAGAATCACATCGATCGTCACAAGACTTGCAGAGATGATGAGTAAATTGCTAGTCTCAAGAGATAGGATGTCCGCTTCAGCTAATACGTAGATACCTGCAAATGGAAGAGCGATTATTCCACCCAGCTGCTGCGCAGCGCGCACGTCATTGACTCGAGAAGATATGAGGATATCAAATTCAATAGAGAGGACAGAGCTGAGCGGCGCAAGAAGGAGCATGATAACCCCCATGTTCCAATTTGGTAAATAGAAATAGCCTAACGCACTATAAGTAAGGCTATCTATGAGAGCCATAAATATCACAGCACCCGTATAGATAGCGGCTATAGGTGGCAAAAATGCAGCGATGCTTTTTCCCAACAGAATTTCCCCTTCAGTTGTTGGTGTCGCGAGAAGGGGTTCAATGCTCTTCTGAACTTTTTCACCAACTAGACTGTAAGAAGCAATGGCTGTAGGCAAAGTTACCGCGCCGGTTATGAATAAGAAATAAAAAGCATTTACCACTGTTGGAAGTGCCTCAGCTGGAATGCCTTCTCCACTTTTCGAGCCGCCGCCGCCAAATTGAAGGATCAGCGGCAGACTAATCGATACAAAGAGCGGAAGGAGAGCAACTGAATATATGACGCTCTTTTTCTTTTTAAAGATAGCAAAATCCTTTTCTGCAATAATCCACGCTTTTGACAACCTCATTTCAAGTCTCCTCTCACTATTTTGAGGTATATGTCCTCTAGACTGGGACTGAGCTCACTGACATACTGAATATGCCCTCCAGCCAATACAATTGCCTCTATAAATTTAGGATTTTCCTTTTCGCCACTGGCCACATCTATGATCAGTCTGTTGCCATCAATTAACGCATTTCTGGATGTCTGACTCTTGACAGCATCCACGATAAAGTCATTGACTTTCTCGAGCTGAATTATGGTCTTGTTACTGCGGAACAAGTCCCTCAGTTGTTCAGGAGTACCAACCTTCAACAATCTCGTTTTTAATATTCCGATTTTATCACAGATTCTTTGTGCTTCATCAAGATTATGCGTATTGAGGAAAATGGTCTTCTTTTCTTTCTTGAGCTCCAAAATAAAATCTCGCACTGTTCTCGCAGCTTCTGGGTCTAGATTCACAGTAGGCTCATCAAGAAAAAGTAACTTGGGCTCATGTACTAGCGCGCGGGCTAGGGCAATCTTTTGCTTCATTCCCTTGGAGAGAGTTCCAACTGGCAAGTCCTTCTTCTCCCATAGTCCGAGCAGCCTAAGAAAATGCTCTATGCTTTCTTTTCTTTGTTGTTCTGTGCGCTCATACAACTTGCCATAAAAATCAAGGTTCTTGTAGGCACTCAACTCCTCATAAAGACCTACGTTATCTGGAAGAAATCCAATAATACTTCTAATCTTAAGTGAATTGAGGTCATTACCTATTTTGTAACCGCCTACTCTTGCCTGT
>JBKPNF010000147.1:0-3848 GCA_046732455.1 Thermoproteota archaeon
TTACCAAGCTGTCGCATTCATATTTTTCAAATGCGTGGTTGGGCCAGTGGATATCTATAAGCGCAATGTGCGAGGGATCCATGCCTCTAAAAGATATGCCTTCTGCTGCCGCTTCAAAAGTAGCTTCGTCCACAAGAGTCGAGATTGCAGAGGCCACAGCCTTCCATTCGTCCGGTGATTTGCTTCTAGCTACAAAAACCAAATTCATCTATGTGGCAGCGCTATTCAGATTTTAAACATTGCTCTATTATACCCCCGGTTCAATTGATTGTCCTCGTATACAGAAAATACAATACACGCACACGCGCATACATGTATAGTTACACACCTGTGCAATCAAATTTTTTGAAGCGGTGGGCATATTCTACCATCTGACAGTCTCCACAACTGCATCTCTAATCGTGGCCATCACCACATTGCAGCCATTTCGCTTGATTAGCATGGAAAAAAAGAAAAAGAATATCTTATGCTGAAGGATCTGATTACAAGCCAGATGCCTACAAGCGTCTTATCTAAAGCAAATTCAATTTGTGTAATGCAGATATCCTGCCCTGGCAAACCTATACCTCTGCCTTCACCGTTGAGCGTTTTGGTCATACCGAAGATCTGCTGACTGTCAAGAATTTCACAACAGACCGACAATAAATTATATTTCTTGACCTCCAGAGTGAGAAAAATACCCGTCAGCGATTTTTAACCTATTCTCACTAACCCCATTGCTTGCAAGCAAAAATCTTTAGCCAAAGGCATACTGTCAGGATTTCAATTCCTTCAGAGATTAGCACGGAATATTCAATCATATATCAAGATAAACGTCTCATTTAAGATAATATAGATGATAATATAGATCGATGATACACACACTACTTCGACTAGCTTTGCAAGAATCTGATTTATTTTCACAAGAATATTTTTGTATTAAATAGCAGAGGGAGAGTGGTAGGTCTGCTAAGCGTAGTTGCGCCAGGTGTGGTTGCACTTTGTGCATCGATAAAATTGGGTGGTGGCTTCGTCAGCAGACCTTGTCTGGAGCATCCACCAGAACGCGGTTCCATTCTTGCATTGTGGGCAGTCAATACTAGTGGTTGGAAGCGCCTCTACGCTATCGCCTTCCATGACCTTGAGAGAAAGGTCTTGAGTGGCCTTGATGTTTGATTCTTTCCTGGCGTCTTCTTCAATCTTTTTAGTCTTAAAGCCGCATTTTGGGCAGGCCATTTTCTCCTCGTCTCCCGGAACAGGTCTCAAGCGTGTCTCGCATTTTGGGCAGAAGCGCAAATCGCGTGAACCTCTCCCTACTTCTTGACGGCAGATTTGACTATGCTGAGAAGCTCCTTGGAGTAATCCTGTGCAGAAGTGGACGCATCCTGTATGACCTCCATTGGGTCTTTTCTCTTTGTCGCGATTCTCAGCTGGTATTCCCTTGTGAGCGGATGCTTTTGGATAACGCCGGCAAAGTCAATGCTCTTTTCTTTTAGTAATTCATGTTGGATGACGTACAAAATAGAGATATCTTCATCACGTATTTTTAGCTCAATTTCATTATCCTTAATATTCGTAATCTCCACAGACATAGGCGTTATACAGACAACAACTACTTATTGAAGATATAAATGATACCTTTCTGCCAAATGGCGGACAGTTTTATTGATGGCGCTATCATTTCAAAGTCGCAGCAAAGCGTTAGGCCTGACCAGCCCTTTACACTTAGTCTAAGCTTCAAAATACAAGGATCAATAAGGGACGCCTTTTCGCAGAAAAACTGGGAGCGAGCTTACAACAAGCATGACACGGGCTTTCTTATGATGATTGAAATTGATCTTAAATGTGGTAGAAGAAGAATTGCGCCGATCAAGCTTATGAGGAAGGCCGCTTTGTTCTGGACGCGTAACCCCAAGATATCCTACAGAATATGGGTTTCAATAGTAAAGGATGACACGCCGTTCTACCCGTTAACTGAAGAAGAGGCAAAATCTCTATTGTTTGATGTCAATAAGGTTATTGAACTGAGGGGCAGTGATCTGAGTTCTGGTACCAACAAGCTTTACACCGATATCAGGGTGTCATGGGGGAAGCATCTATACACACAAGCAAACAAAATTAAGAGTAGGTCAAATGAGATAGAATTGATTCGCGTCTCTACCCAGTGATATCACTGGATCTGGTTAGGGGTGACGACAGCGGTGTTTAACGATGGTTTATAAGATTAAAATGCGCTAGTATTCTCATATTGCAGACGAGTTTACCTGGCAAAGATGCCGAGCTATACGCAAAATTGCCAAACGGTAGGATAAGGTGCACGGCATGCGCAAGGCTGTGCGAAATACCGGAAGGTAAGATCGGCCTCTGTGGCATCCGTGGGGTTGTAAATGACAAGTTGCGATTGTTTGTCTATGGCAGAGTGATCGCCGGCCAGATAGACCCAATAGAGAAAAAACCCGTCACCCACTACAGACCTGGCACTGACATATTTTCAATTTCTACCACAGGTTGTAACTGGCTTTGCCAATATTGCCAGAATTATGATATTTCCCAGAGGCGCAAGGTGGAAGGTACTGAGACAACGCCGGAGCAGGTTGTAGAAAATGCTGCCTACTATGGCGCTCATGGCATTGCATACACCTACAATGAGCCTTCAATTTTTATAGAGTTTGCAAAGGACTGCGGTATAGAAGCTCACAAGCGAGGAATATTCAATATCTTTGTGTCAAATGGCTATGATACTCCTGAATCCGTTGGTATGATGAACCAATTCCTTGACTGCATTACAGTAGACTTCAAGGGCAGTGGCAAGCAAGAGTTTGTCAGACGCTACATAGGCATACCAAGCGCTGACCCGATTTTCCAGACACTCAAAGAAATCAGAGACAAGACAAAGATCCACGTCGAGATCACCGACCTTATAGTGCCGCAGGTAGGCGACGACTTAGGAGCAGCAAGAAAGCTTTCCAGATTTGTGCATGATGAGCTTGGGCCTGATACTCCGATACATTTTCTGCGGTTCCACCCTGACTATAAAATGATGGATTTTGAAAGCACACCTGTTGAAACACTTGAAAAACATTATGAGGTTGCAAAGCAAGAAGGCTTGAACTACGCATACCTTGGAAACGTTCCAGGTCACCCATTAGAAGATACCTACTGCCCAGAATGCAAAGGTGTAGTGATAGGGCGCTACGGCTTTAGCATTGACGCGTGGAACCTTGACGCTAATAACTGTTGCAAGAACTGTGGCCACCCAATACCGATTATCGGCAAGCTTCACAAACTGAGAAAGAAGAACCACTTTCAGTTTATTCATTAAAATTATACAGAAGAATCATCAGTTTATTTAGAGGCAGGGGTATCAAGATATGCATAATCAAGATGCCCATCTCATGGGAGAAAATATAGCACTATAAATGAACACAGCAATTCTCTGTTGACCCTGTAATTGATCGAAGGGTCAAGACTGCAGTTGCAGGCAGGCCTACAGCCAAGCATCCAGCGGTATTTTCTGGAATTTGCAACCAAGGGAGATAAAGAGTTAGTCGCTGACTTTCTTATCACTTGTGTCCAACAGGAAAATGCTGCAGTCAGAACAAAGGGTGTAACATGGTAGAGATTTACACACATGAGTTGAAAGGTGATGCATATGAAGATGTGCTGCTTGCTTATGGTCTTGACTTGAAAAAGAGCAAGAATAAGCAAGGTGCAAAGCAGTTACATGAATCGCTTACAGGGCCTCATTGTCCTTTCTGCAAAATGGTCAATATATCAGATAGTCAGTTTTGCAGTGAGTGTCAGCAGGTATTGGCTGGCCATTTAACTTAACTTTTTGGCTTCTTTAAGGTTAGCTTCAATCCCAAAGC